>NZ_JAVWNC010000033.1:0-23955 GCF_036637135.1 Anaerorhabdus sp.
AAACTATTCAAGTGAAATTAATTTTGATTTGATAACACCTTTAACATTCGCTAATGATTTAACTAAATCATCGATTTGTGTTGTGATGTTGGAAATATCAATGAGTAGTGCAAGTGAAGCGATATCATTTAATGGAATTGATTGGTTAATAGAAAGAATACTACATGCGTTGTCACTAATTGTTTTTAATACTTCTGATAGAACACCATGTTGATGGCTGAGTAATAAATGCAATTCTGCTTTTCTAC
Source organism: Anaerorhabdus sp. (assembly GCF_036637135.1). Taxonomy (GTDB): domain Bacteria; phylum Bacillota_I; class Bacilli_A; order Erysipelotrichales; family Erysipelotrichaceae; genus Anaerorhabdus. Next base: position 249 of record NZ_JAVWNC010000033.1, read on the forward strand.
CAAACATGTTGTTGCTTAAGTTAAAGACATGATCTTTGTATTTATAGTATGTACTTCTAGAAATACCATTATTTTTACATGCTTCACGAATGCCAACGGTTGGGTTAGCTTCAATAAACATACGTATTTCTAAAACTTTCTCAAAGTAGTCAGGTAATACTTTTGAATTTACGATTAAATATTTTTCCATTTTTATACCTCAATCCATGTTCCTTTGTTGTTGATGGATAGCTCTATTGCTTTCCAATGGTTTGTGCAAGTCACAAGTTCAAGTTGAATGTCATCGAGTGGGATATCATTTGTAAAGATTGCAATACAAGATGGACCAGCTCCACTGATTGTAAAACCAACAGCTCCTTGATGATAAACAACATGATTTAGAATAGCATAATCTTCAATTAATGTCATGCGATAAGGAACATGAAGTGTATCTTTTATGCCTTCGTGAATGAAAGCTTCGTTACCTGTTTTAAATCCTTCCAAAAGAAGTAATGCATTTTGTATGTTTTTGATTGCATCATCACGAAGTACATGATCATTTAATATTTCGCGGGCTTTACTCGTTTCAAGTTCAAAGTCTGGGATGAGTAGCAAGAAACGTACTTTCTCATGAACGGGATAGGAAACGGTAAAGAGATGATTGTCATCTGATTTGGATGCAACAAGACCACCATATAGGCAAGGAACAACATTATCGGGATGTCCTTCAATATTTGTAGCAATTTTAGCGATTTCTTCTTTAGTAAAAGGGTTATTTAATACTTCATTAGCAATCATGCAACCGGCAACGATACAGGATGAACTAGAGCCCAATCCACGGGCAATAGGAATGTCACAATCGGCGTGAATATGAATTGGCTGGGGTTCTTCATTGGCTAATGCAAAGATGGTTTTGTAACTTTTAATAACTAAATTATGATCAATATCAAATTGTTCTGGGAAACCAGTGCATTTGAATTCTGATGAATTAGAGTAGGTAAAAGTATTAAAGTAGTTGAAACAAATCCCAAATACATCAAAACCTGGACCAATGTTTGCACTGGTAGCGGGAACTAGGACTTTTGGCATAGTTTATTTCATCCTTTCTAAAATTTTATCTCTTAATTCATCTTGTTTAATGATATTAGGGTATATATCATCCATGGTGATGAGTGCATTGATATTCGTAGGTATTTCTTCACTACTATTCTTTTTGATCGAAAGAATAGCTTCTTCCTCTGATAAAGTGATACCTAAAATTGCTTGTACAACATCAGTCGGGAATTTATAACAAGAAGCAGTACTTAAAATTACTGTATGTGTTTTATCCTGTGTTTCATCTTGGTATTGTTTGTAACAATTAAGAGCTACGGCAGTATGAGGATCAATGATTCGATTCGTTTTATTAAAACATGAGTGAATCGTTTGTTTTGTCATTTTATCATCAGCGGTGTAGGATTTGAATTCTTTCTTTAGTAATTCCAATTCATCGGGTAATAAAGAATATGAACCTGTTTTTGTTAAGTCATCCATGCATTCTTTGACACGATTAGAATCTTGAGTACAGCATTCATAAATGAAACGCTCTACATTACTACTTACCAAGATATCCATTGATGGTGATATGGTTTTATGGAATTCACGATTACGATTGTATGTTCCTGTACGAATAAAATCAGTTAATACATCATTTTTATTAGATGCACAAATTAGTTGGTGAATAGGTAATCCAAGTTTCTTTGCATAGTAGCCTGCGAGAATATTGCCAAAGTTACCAGTAGGAACAACGAAATTGATTTCATCACCTAGCTGGATTGTTTTGTTTTTTACAAGTTGACAATAGGTATAGAAATAATACACCACTTGTGGACAAAGGCGACCAATATTAATACTATTTGCACTACTTAATTGAATGTTATGATCAAGACACTTCTTGTTGAAAGAAGAATCATTGAATACTTCTTTTACCATGCGTTGGCAATCATCAAAGTTTCCTTTTACTGCATATACTTGTGTATTTTTACCTTGTGTTGTTAACATTTGTTTTTCTTGTATCTTTGACACTAATTGATTGGGGTAAAGGCAAATAACTTGAATGCCTTCAATATTCTTAAATCCTTCTAGGGCAGCTTTACCAGTATCACCTGATGTAGCCGTTAGGATGTAGGTATCTTCTTTAATTTGATGTTTGTGTTTAGCGGTTTGCATAAATTGTGGTAACAACTGTAAAGCAACATCTTTAAAGGCGGATGTTGGACCGTGATAAAGTTCGAGCAAGGTCGCATCCGCTAAAGGGTTGATAACCACAACATTTGAAGTAGAGAAAGTATGAGAATAAGCTTTTCGAACGCAATTCGCAATTTCTTCCTCTTCAAAATCATCAATAAAAGCCTTTAAAATAGCGATTGCCATTTCTTGATAACTTAATTCTAATAATACTTTCAGAGATAATGGATGCAAGTTAATAGGTACGAATAATCCACCATTTTCACTAATACCTTGAAGAACAGCGTTTGAGAAAGTTGTCTTTATCTTATTGTTACGTGTACTTGTGTAGTTACCCATCATATTTTTACTCCTTGTTTTGTTCATAAACCTATGATACAATGTCCACCATAGAAATACAAGTGTATTTTTGAGAGGAACAAGTATGATGAAAATAGGAATTCTTGGATATGGTACTGTAGGTAAAGGTGTAGTAAAGATAATTGAAGAATCTTTTCCCAATATAAAGATTGAACATATTTGTGTAAAGGATACAACGGATTGTCTAGATGAGCGATTCACAACAGATACAAGTGTTTTATTAAATAACATTGATGTGTTGTTGGAGATGATTGTGGGTGAAAGTCCTGCTTATGAAATAATATGTGATGCTTTGAGTCGTGGGATTCATGTCATTACATCAAATAAAGCAACAGTTGCAACTCATCTTGAAGAATTTGCAGAGCTTGCGATAAAAAATCAAGTTCAATTTCGATTTGAAGCTAGTGTAGGAGGGGGAATTCCTTGGATTGAGTCTTGCATTAAGGCAAAACGAATTGATTCAATACGAAGCGTTAAGGGGATTCTTAATGGTACGACAAACTATATTCTTGATCGTATGCAAAAAGAAAGAATTGATTTTGATGAATGTCTACAAGATGCCCAACGATTGGGTTATGCTGAACAAGATCCATCAGCGGATATTGATGGATATGATGTACAAAGGAAGATTATGATTTCATCTTCACTAGCTTATGGAGGTATTATTCCATATACACAATTTGATTGTGTTAGTTTAAGACATATAAAACGAATTGATTTAATTCATTTTGAAGAAGAAGGATATACAATCAAATATATTGGTTCATCTTTTATACGTGATCATCAAGTCTACGGAAGTGTTGAACCGGTATTGATTAAAAAGAATGATCTCTTTGCGCAAGTAGATAAAAATAATAATGTAGTTGAATTAATAGGTGATACGATTGGATCATTAAAGTTTGTAGGTCAAGGTGCAGGGCAACTACCTACAGCCAATGCAATGATTCAAGATTTATTGGATATACTTGACTCAAGAAAAAATGAATTGCATTTTAATCATCAACTCCAAATGAATTTAGAACTATGTAAAAATACATATATCTTTTGTAGTAATCAAAATATTTTCGACAATACAAAGATGGATGTCATTCAATTAAATCATCGTGTGATAGCGATATCTAGTCCAATGACACCAAAACAAAGAAATGAATATCTTGAAGAATTAAGAAGAATAGATGATTCGGTTTTCTGCATTAGAAAAGAGGAAGCATAAATGATTGTATCTAAATTTGGTGGTTCATCAGTCGCATCAAGCGAACAATTTCAAAAAGTGAGAGATATTATTAAAAGTAATCCAGAAAGAAAAGTAGTTGTCACTAGTGCATCAGGAAAACGATACAAAGGAGACAATAAGGTTACAGACATGTTGTATCTCATCCATGCCCATCTTCAATACTCGGTATCATCAAAGGATTTATTCACTTCAGTACAAAATCGCTTCATAAAAATACAAGAAGAATTATCACTTAAGACTAACATTGCAGTGGATCTTGAAGAATTAGAATTAGAACTTACTAAACGTTGTTCAATTGACTATTTAGTTTCAAGAGGTGAATACCTAACAGGAATTCTACTTGCGGATTATTTGGGTTATAAATTTGTGGATGCAAAAGATATCATACGATTTAATTATGATGGTTCAATTGATTTTGAAAAAACTGAAATGTTAGTTAAGGATGCAATGGAACAACATGGTAACATTGTAGTTCCAGGATTCTATGGTGCTTATCCAGATGGTACAGTTCATGTGATGAAACGTGGTGGATCAGACATTACAGGAAGCATTCTTGCGCGGGTACTAAATGCCGAAGTTTATGAAAATTGGACAGATGTATCGGGTATCTTAATGGCAGATCCAAGAATTATTAAGAATCCAAAGCAGATTGAAAAGATTACATACAGTGAATTAAGAGAATTATCATATATGGGTGCAAATGTATTACATGAGGATGCAATCTATCCAGTTAAAGATTTGAATATTCCTATCTTAATACTGAATACCAATGAACCTGAATTTAAAGGTACAATGATTTGTGAATCTATACTTCATGATGAAGCAAAGGGAATCATCACAGGTATTGCAGGGAAGAAAGATTTTACGGTTATTACCTTATATCGACATAATGCTTCAAACGAAGTTGGTTTATTAAGAAAAGCATTAGAAGTATTTGAAAAATATAAGATTAATGTTGAACACGTACCAAGTGGAATAGATAATTTTTCCATTGTTGTATCTAGTAAAAATATTGAACGCGTATTATATGATGTAGTTAGTGAATTAAAACAAGTCATACAATCAGACAGTGTTAAAGTAACAAGCAACTTGTCATTACTAGCGATTGTAGGTAGAAACATGGCAAAACATGTTGGGGTATCAGGACAACTATTTAAAACACTTGGAGAACACGAAATTAACATTCGTATGATTGCCCAAGGTAGTGATGAAATCAACATCATTGTTGGTGTTGAAAATGAAGATTTTGAAAAAGCAATTACTGTATTATATGATACATTTGCTTAAGAGGTGAAGGATGAAAATAGGAATATTAGGTTGTACAGGTGCTGTAGGTCAACAAATGATGTTATGTCTTCAAGAAAGAAATTTACCAATCGAAGAATTGCGCTTGTTCGCAAGTGAAAGAAGTGTTGGAAAAACATATGAGTTCAATGGTAAAGTTATTGCGGTTGAAAATATGGCTCAAAAAAACTTTGATGGTTTGGATTATATTCTAGGTGCATTGGAAGCGGATTTATCAAAAGAAATATCAAAAGATGTTGTAGCAGCGGGTGCTATTTATATTGATAATAGTAGTGCATTTAGGATGGATGAGAATGTGCCACTTGTAGTGCCTGAAGTAAATCGTGAAGATTGTTTCAAACACCAAGGTATTATTGCGAATCCTAACTGTTCAACAATCATTACAATGGTTGCGCTCAATGGGATTAATCGTTGTTCAACAATTGATAAAGTTATCGCATCAACATATCAAGCGGTATCGGGAGCAGGTGTTAAAGGGATGCAAGAATTGAACATGCAAATCAGAGAACTAGGTCATGGTAAAGTTGTGATTCCAGAAATATTTGATCATCAAATTGCATATAATTGTATACCTAAAATTGGTGGATATGATGAGAACGGTTTTACGTCAGAAGAAATGAAAATGCAAAACGAAGGACGTAAGATATTGCATAATGATCAATTAAAAGTGAATTGTACATGTGTTCGTGTACCGGTAATGAGATCGCATTCTATTTCAATCACTTGCTTAACCAAAGAAGAAGTCTCAATTGAAGAAATAAAAAAATCACTTCTAGAAGCAAAAGGTGTGGTATTACAAAATGAACCAACTCCTTTAGAAGTGAGTAATCAAGATTTAGTATATGTAGGAAGATTAAGAAAAGATTTAGTGTTTGAAAATGGAATTTCGCTTTGGTGTGTTGGGGATCAAGTACGTAAAGGTGCAGCAACCAATGCAATACAAATTATTGAAGAATTAGAAAAAGGAGCCTAGGCTCCTTTTACATACCTGTTTTGATTCCTTTTAATACGAGGAACCAATTCATTGGATAAGCAGTGATAAATCCAAAACACATTGCGATTTGCATCATAAACCAAAATTCTGGTGTAGTGATGGATAATCTTCCAAAGAGAATGAATATCACAATTGCCATCCAACCATACATTCCTATTTGCCAAGATGATAAAGATAGAAAATCAATCTTTAATGCTTGAATCCAAACGGAGAATCCTTTTTCTTTCTTCATAGGTGCAATAGCGGCATATTGAAATGTAGCACCAATAATCAATGCAATTACAAAATCCAATACCCATTCACCATATGTGAGTTGATTAAATAACGCAAATGGAATAAAAGTGAAGAGTACAGGGCCAATTAAATCGGCAAGAGTACATCCAGCTCCACAGTGAAGCGTATCGACAATGATACCTTGCCAATAGCTAGAATACTTTTCTTTCTTCGTGGGCATATCCATCTGTTTCATATCCATGTCTTTGTCGTTCATGTTCATTGGCATATCCATCTGTTTCATATCCATGTCTTTGTCGTTCATGTTCATTGGCATATCCATCTGTTTCATATCCATGTCTTTGTCATTCATGTCCATTGGCATTTTCATTTTACGATGTTTACCGATAGTAAAGTATGCCCAAACACAAAGAGGTCCAGCCCACAATGCATTAATTGGCCAAACAAAATTCATGACCATCATTTCTTGAGGGTGAAGAAGTAAATCAATCGTAATGATAATTGCACAAAAAATGCCAAGTAAAATAAAAAATGTAGATAATAGTGTAAAGTTCATAGTTGGTCTCCTTTCATTATTTAGTGATCCATAAATAATCGAAAAGTGGTAAATGACGGGTAGTTAATTATGGGTCTATCTTCATTATAGAACAAGAACTTAAAATAGGTGTGATTAACACTTTGCCAAAAAGAAAAGGGATATAATCCCTTATTGTATTGATGCTTGAACAAAGCTTAATATTGTATCGGTATCTAATAATCCATCAATTGTAAGTGAATAATTAATATTGTTATTTGACCAAGTAACGGTTTGTGTACCATCATCTGTTGTATTGATGTTCACTTCAATATTATTTTCGATAAAGAATTGCTCGTATTTTTTTACGGGCTCATAAACACCATGTAACATGTCTTTTACTGTTTTGCTTGCACGAAAAGTAAAATGAATATCATTTAATACGAAATCAACCTGTGCAATTTTCTTATTAAGAATAAAGTAAGAAACATCGGTAGCACCAAATGGAGCATCGAGTGTTATTCCAAGATTGTCACTAAAGTCATTAGCGGATTCAACAGAGTCATAAGGATTAGCAATTGATAATTGATTATAATTAGATTCATCCTTGTTTTTACAACCACCAATGGATGAAGCAAGACATAAACATATAAACAAGATAATAATTTTCATAGGATCACCTTAATATCACTATATATCATTTTTAGATTAGTTCAAGAATAAAGCCTTTTTAAAGGTTATTTTGTATATAAATACGTTAAAATGTAACAATTTTCATAAAAAAAGAAAATAATTTCATAAATGTGTTGAAAATGTGAAATATATTTCATATAATTAGTTCATCTCATTTAGGGAGAGAGAAAGATCGAGGGAAAAGTTATGAATTTTAAAAAACTAGTCAAAAGCGGTCTTGTTCTTGGGTTAGCAGCTTCGATGGCTGCGTGTTCCTCGGAACCAGGCCAATCTGCAGGTACTGCAGGAGAAGGAGCAAATACTGATGCAATCGTAATTGGTGCAATTGGTCCTTACGAAGGTGACACTTCTGTTTATGGAAATGCTGTTAAGAACGGAATAGATCTAGCAATTACTGAATTTAACGAAGCTGGAAATTCACTGCTGGGGAAAACTGTTAAACTGGTAGCATATGATTCTAAAGGTGATAGTACTGAAGCGACAAACGCTTATAATAAATTGGTTGATAGCGATAAAGCTACAGCAATCGTAGGAGCTGTACTTAGTGGTGAATCAACAGCAGTTGGAACTGCATCTCAAGGTGTAGGTACTCCAATTTTATCTCCATCAGCAACTGCATTAGCATTTACTGAAACTGGAGCAAACGTATTTAGAGGATGTTTCACAGATCCTTACCAAGCTAAAATGATGGGTGAATTTGCATTTGATACATTAGGTGCAAAAACTGCAGGTGTTATTTATGACACAGGTGCTGATTACTCAGAAGGTTTAATGGAAAACTTCAAAACTGCATTTGAAGGAAAAGGTGGAGAAGTTCTTACAGTTGAAGGATATTCAACAGGAGATACTGACTTTAATACACAATTAACAAAAATTAAAGAATCAAATGTAGATGTACTTTATATTCCAAACTATTATAAAGATATCGCATTAATTACTAAACAAGCTAGAGCATTAGGTATTGAAGCTCAATTCATCGGTGGAGATGGTTGGGATGGCGTATTAAGCGTTAGTGATGATCCTACTGTATTAGAAGGTGCAATATTCTGTAATCACTACTCACCAGATGATGAAGCTATCGTTGCATGGGCAGAAGCTTATAAAGCTAAATATGGAGTTGATGCAACAGCATTTGCTTTCTTAGGATATGATTGTGCTAAATTAATGCTTCAAGCAATAGAAGAAGCTGGGTCTACTGATCCTCAAGCTATCGTTGATGCTTTAAATAATATTTCATTTGATGGAATATTAGGTCACTTAGAATTTGATGAAAATGGCGATCCAATCAAAGACTTAGCCTATATTACAATTAAAGATGGTAAATACACTTCTTTTGCAGAATAAGGTTAATAAGTGAGAATGGAGAACCGAAAGGTTCTCTTTTCTTTTCAATTATAAGGGGGTACAAAAATGAATATATCTCAATTCTTACTACAACTAATCAATGGGTTAAACATTGGAAGTATTTATGCGTTAGTAGCGCTTGGATATACAATGGTTTATGGGATAGCGAAATTGATTAACTTTGCGCATGGTGAAATTATAATGGTAGGTTCTTATACCGTTTTTGTGTGTACAACAATGATGGGGATGCCGATTTGGTTGTCTATTCCTGTTTCGATTGTTGTTTGCGCAGTGCTAGGAATCTGTATTGAAAAAATAGCATATAAACCATTACGTAGTGCATCACGTATTTATTTATTGATTACTGCAATTGGGATATCTTTCTTTTTGCAAAGCTTATTTCAATTGATTTTTACTGCGAATCCAAAATCGTTTCCAACAATCATTCAATTACCGGCATTAACATTTGGTGAATTCTCCATTAGTGCGAATTATTACCTAACTTTTGTTGTGTCCGTTGTTTTAATGATTATCTTAGATCGATTTGTTAAATTAACGAAGACAGGACGCGCTATGCGTGCTGTTAGTGAAGATCAAGGTGCTGCACAATTAATGGGTATCAATATTAATAGAACAATATCCATCACGTTTGCGATTGGGTCGGCTTTAGCTGCGGTTGCAGGCATTTTATATAGTTCATCTTATCCACTTATTAACCCATTCATGGGTTCTACTTTGGGAATTAAAGCATTCATAGCTGCCGTTGTTGGTGGTATTGGCATTATTCCTGGAGCTGTTTTAGGTGGTTTTATTTTGGGGATAATTGAAAGTTTAACAAAAGCATACATTTCATCTCAAATGACAGATGCAATCGTGTTCTTAGTTTTAATTGTTGTGCTTGTCTTTAAACCAGCAGGTTTATTAGGTAAGAATCGCAAAGAGAAAGTGTAGGATAAGAAGATGAAAAAATTAAAAGAAAATAAAAAACTATTAATTCTTGCTACACTGGGTGCGATTATTGCTTTATTCGCAATCATTACCGTTTTAACACAACAAGGTATTATAAATCGTTATTATTCAGGAATTTTATTATCAACATGTATTAATATCATACTTGTAGTTAGTTTAAACTTAACAACAGGATTCTTAGGGCAATTAACACTTGGTCACGCTGGATTTATGGCAATTGGTGCATATGCATCTGCTTATTGTACAAAAGTTGTATTTGCGTCACTTCCAGGTATTGTTAGTTTTCCGTTAGCACTACTAGTAGGTGGATTATTAGCGTTAGTCTTTGGTGTAATCATAGGTGTTCCAACATTACGTTTACGTGGGGATTACTTAGCGATTATTACTTTAGCATTTGGTGAAGTTATACGTACAATCTTATTGAATCTATCGTTTGTAGGTGGAGCAAAAGGTTATTCAGGTATTCCTCGTTATTCTAACTTTGCTTGGGCTTATTTCTTAGCAGTCGCAACCATTGTGGTCATTGTAATGCTGATTAAATCAAGACATGGGCGAGCTATTATATCGGTACGTGAAGATGAAATAGCAGCTGAAGCTAGTGGTATCAATACATCTTACTATAAAATTTTAGCCTTTGTATTTGCAGCCTTCTTTGCAGGAATTGCAGGAGGCTTATATGCTCATTATATGGGGATCATTGAACCAAAAACATTTACATTTAATAAATCAATTGAAATCTTAGTAATGGTTGTATTAGGTGGTATGGGTAATATTAAAGGTGCTATTGTTTCGGCAATTGTACTTACAATACTTCCTGAACTATTGAGAAGTGTTTCAAGTTATAGAACAATGATTTATGCCTTAGTATTAATTATTATGATGTTGGCAAAGAATTCACCAGCATTCAAAGCAGCGATTCAAAAAATAAAAAGTAAATTTATAAGGAAGGAGGCACAACAATGAGCACAGTACTAGAAGTAAAAGGTTTAGGTATTAACTTCGGTGGATTACGTGCTGTTGATGACTTCAACTTGGAAATTGAAGAGAACCAACTTTATGGATTAATTGGACCTAATGGTGCAGGTAAAACAACGATCTTCAACTTATTAACGGGTGTATATGTTCCAACTGATGGTGTGATTAAATTGAATGATGTAAAACTAAATCGTAAAGTTCCTAGTGCTATCGCAAAGTTAGGAGTGGCACGTACTTTCCAAAACATTCGTTTGTTTAGTGATTTATCCGTTATAGAAAATGTAAAAATAGGGATGCATAATCAAGTTCGATATTCTTTGTTTCAAGGAATATTTAGAACACCAGCATTCCATCATGATGAGGAATTCATTGAAAAAGAATCCATGAAATTATTAGAGGTATTTAAATTGCATTCCTATGCAAATATCAAAGCTTCTAATTTACCTTATGGTAAACAACGTGAGTTGGAAATTGCGAGAGCTTTGGCAACCAATCCAAAATTACTACTATTGGATGAGCCAGCAGCGGGTATGAATCCACAAGAGACAAAAGAATTAATGGAAACAATACGCCGTGTACGAGATCAATTTAAAATTTCAATTCTTTTAATAGAACATGATATGAAGTTAGTAATGGGTATTTGTGAAAAGATTACAGTACTTAATTATGGCACTGTACTTGCGACAGGAACCCCTAATGAAATTCAAAACAACAAACAAGTTATTAAGGCTTATTTAGGTGAATAGTATGTTAAAAATAGAAAATTTGAATGTTCGATACGGAGTGATCGAAGCAATAAAAGATGTATCTTTTGAAATTAATCAAGGTGAAATTGTAGCGTTGATTGGTGCGAATGGTGCAGGTAAAACAACAATTTTGCATGCGATATCTGGTTTGTTGAAACCAACTACGGGTAAGATTATCTTAGAAGATAAGGATATTACAAAAATCGGTGCCGATAAAATTGTTATGTTGGGGTTAGCACAAGTTCCAGAAAGACGTCGCGTTTTTGCGGAACAAACAGTAGAAGAAAATTTAGAATTAGGTGCTTTTACACGTAAAGATAAAGATGGGATTACCAAAGACTTAGAAATGATCTATGGTCGTTTTCCTCGTTTGAAAGAAAGAAGAAAACAATTGGCAGGGACATTATCAGGTGGTGAGCAACAAATGCTTGCGATGGGTAGAGCTTTAATGGCAAAACCTAAGATTCTATTACTAGATGAGCCAAGTATGGGATTGGCACCTTTATTAGTTCGTGAAATCTTTTCTATCATTGAAGATATAAAAAATCAAGGAACTACTGTTCTTTTAGTAGAACAAAATGCTAAAATGGCATTAGGTATAGCAGATCGTGCTTATGTACTTGAAACAGGACAAATCGTATTAACTGGAACTGGTCAAGAACTCGCAAGCAGTGAAGCTATTAAAAAAGCATATCTAGGAGGATAAACGTATGTATGTGAAAGATAGGATGACACAAAATCCATATTGTATTACTGCAGATACTGCAATAAGCAAAGCATTGGATATCATGGCTCAAAATGATTTTCACCGTATTCCAGTTGTTGCAGAAGGAAAGCTTGTAGGACTTGTTACAGAAGGAACTATTACAGCTAATTCACCAAGCCAAGCAACAAGCCTTTCTATTTATGAACTTAATTATTTACTCTCAAAAACAACAGTAAAAGACGTTATGATTAAGGATGTTCAAACAATTGATCCAGATGCATTACTTGAAGAAGCTGCGGTAAAGATGAGAAAGAATGATATTGGATGCTTACCTGTAGTTAAGGGGAATGATGTAGTCGGTATCATTACTCAAAATGATATCTTTGATGCGTTTGTGGATTTACTAGGATATTATACTGGCGGAGCACGTTATGTATTGGAAATTAATGAAGATCATCCAGGTATATTATCAAACATAACTGAACTTTTCTTTGGACAAAATGCAAATATCACAAATCTTGCTGTTTATCGCAAACCAGAACACATAGATGTTGTTATTCGTGCGAATAATGTTGATCATCATGTGATGGGTAAAATCTTAAATGATGCAGGATATAAGGTAGTTTCTACAATAGAATCGAACGAAAATGATTAGTTTAAATTGAGGAATGGAAATTTCCTCTTTTAATTGGTATAATTTAGCACGGAGGATTACTTATGGACTGGATGTTATTTTTTGTATTATGTGCAATTTCACTTGGAAGTTATTTCCTATACTTTATTTTATTTCGTAACCAAATTGTTAAACTTACAGGTTTGTTATATCAAGACAACAATCCGGATGCTTTTTTGAATGAATTGAATAGCACAATGAGCAAGCTGTTCTTTCCCAAGAAAATGCATGCAATGATGAAGATTGATGCGTATTTAATGAAAGGCGATATTGAAAAAACAAAAGAATTATTTAATGATATTAATTCCTATAAAATTCGTTCTGGTGATGAATTCTATGTTCGTCAAAAAGAAGTTGCATTCTATATTGAATTAAATGATGTTGAGAAAGCAACTCGTGCTTATAATCGTATGCTTGAACTTTATGAATCATTTAAGAATAAAACTAACTATGAAGGTGTTATGAAAGAAACAGAATACACTTATGAAATTAATTTAAGACATAGTGGTAAATATTTGAATGAGATGTTGGACTTAGCGAAGAGTGCAAAGACAGACTTTACATCAGGTATTTATTATTATCGCGCAGCTAAGTGTTATTACTTTAAAAATGAAACTCGTTTATGTAAAGAGACATTAGCGAAGGCTCAAGAAAAACTTAAAGGTACTTTCTATGAACAACTAATCAAAGATATTCTTGAAAAAGATATTAAAATTATTGAAACTAAATAAGGCAGAAATGCCTTTTTCTTTGTTTATTGAGTCAAGTGTTTCAAAATAAGTCAACTTAAGGTAAAATGAATGTAGGTGATATCATGCAAGAATTACTTTTATATGCATTAGACTTGTTTGTCATTGCAATGATGATGGGATTACTTAAGAATTCCAAAAACGTAACAATACAAACAGATGCAGGATCAGGTAAATATATAACTTTACTCTTTTGCGGTGTTTCGTTGTTCTTAATTGTTAAAGAAAGAACACTGTTTTATGTTATTCAAGGTGCTGTTGTTTTCATTGTAGGACTTTGTTATCTAAAGGTTAGAAGTGGATTTGCTTCTAATGGAATTGTCATTATGGGTAAGTTATACAAAAAAGAAAATATCAAAGAAATCATGATTGAAAATCAAAATAATGTTTTTCGTGTTTCATTCAAATATAATAAAAAATTTCATTATCTTTATGTAAATCATAGTGATATAAAGAAAATTGAGGACGCAGTAAGAAAATTTTAGATTTTACCAAGGGAGAGTGCATTATGGACGAAATGAAGAATGAAGATTGGCTAAAGGAAAAATATGATTTAATTCCTGATTATGAAAGAAAAGAGTATGCCATCGTTAGTTTGAAAATTAAACAGTTTCGTAGACTCAACATGCGTTATGGTCGAGATTTTATTGATGGATTGATACGTTCAATCTATGATGGGCTTTGTGAGTTCATTGGTGATGCAGGATATGTTTGTCATTTATCAAAAGGTAGTTACAATTTATTGTTGAAGTTGCCTGAAGGTAATCGTGATGACATGTCATTGTTTCCTTGGATTGTAGATATTGCACATAGTACATATCATTTAAAGGATGAACAATATAAAAAACTAGTATATTGTGGAATTGGTGTCTACATCCTTGAGGATAAGATTGTAGATTTCTATACTGCTCAATATTATGCAGATATCTGTCGTAGTGAATCAAAGGAAAAAGATTATGTAGTATCTCACGTAGAATTCTATGGTACAAGTTATGTAGACTATCGTTTAAATGCTCAAGAGTATCGTAAGAAATTAGGTGATGCTTTAGAGAATGGGTATATAAAAATGTTTTTACAACCGAAGGTTAATTTGAAGACAGGGCTTATAGAAAGTGCTGAAGCACTTATGCGCTGGTTTGATCCAGAATTAGGATTACTACCAATCAATGAATATCTTCCTATATTTGAAGAATGTGGACAAACAAATCTTATTGATTGTTATATCTTTGAGGAAGCATGTAAAACAATAGAGAAGTGGAATAAACAATATCATCAAGATATTTCAATCTCTGTTAATTTATCAAAGAGTACTTTTGATTATCCTTACTTCTTACAAGAATTTGATGATATCTATAACAAATATGAAATCAAAAAAGATTGTATTGAACTTGAATTAATAGAGAAGATTATAATGGATCAAATGGATAAAATACAAGCAGTTGTTGAAGAGATTCGTAATGATGGTTATCGTGTATCCTTGGATGACTTTGGTAGTGGATATTCATCGTATAGTGTTTTGTGTAATGCACCACTACATGTTTTAAAGATTGATCGTTCCATGTTTCAAAATCAATATAATATGCGTGAGCAAATTATGATTAAGCATATCATTGAAATTGCGCATGAATTAGGTATTGAAGTAGTAGCAGAAGGAATTGAAACTGAAAGTTATGCAAAAGAACTAATTGAAAAGAATTGTGATTATATTCAAGGGTTTGTTTACTATAAACCAATGCCAGTAGATGAATTTGAAGAAAGATTCTTAATCAACAAAGAAAAAATTGAAATATAAAAACTAGGAGTATTATTCCTAGTTATTTTTTTGGTAAATTGTGCGATTAATAACAATACTTTTCTCTCGTGCCAATTCTTGGTTTAAGAAGCTGATATAACTACCAGGAGTAACAATACCACTTGTTTTGATTAAATCAAGTTCAGGGGTACGCACAAGATAATCTGCAAGAAGAACGCAATTAGTACTAAACACAAAGTATGTTTTAAACTTACCTTGTGTAAATTTAAACATCGAGGCTTTACAATTTTTATAAACACGTGAGGCATAATCAATACATGAATCAACATCAAGATTTTGTTCCATTGCGATTTGTGCTTTTGATTTCCATTCAGTAGTTCTACTAAATAATTCTTTTAATCTTTTTTCTATAATTACTTTTTGGGAATCAATTAATTGAATTTTATATCCGATAATGGTTTTGCCATCACCATCAATTGCATTTTGTAGAAAAGAACTACGATCAGATACAATGAGTACTCCATCGCCTAATGTACCAAAGAGTTCACGATTTTCTGGGTCATGACAACCATATGAATAAATCTGATTGTTGTAACTAATATCAACATGTCCTAATGATTCAGGCCCACTCTCTTTTAAGTAAATAAATACTTCTAAATCAGCGGGATCATCATTATAGGCATCAGTATCAAGTTCCATAATGTTTTGTTTTACCATTTGTTTAATACTGAAGAAAAAATGCTGAGGTATGATTGCAGCAACTAAAACGGGTGCTGAGATTGTTAAATGACGTCTTACTTTATTTTTGGTATTATCAGGCAACACATCTTTGATTGATTCCCCAGTAGATACAAAACCATAAAAGATGAAGTAAATACCGGCGAATATTGATAATATCCAAAGACGACTACGAGGAGATAGAATAAGAGTTAATGCAAAAGCAGTATCTATGGTACTTTTGATAAAAATCCAAGATGCTCCTTTTAAAGAGTCTCTACGATATACAATGAAGTTAATATAACCAATGATTGCGTTAATTAAGATCCACCAACCAATAACCACGTGGATAAAGCGAAAGAAGTTATCTGGAAAGATGAAGATAAAGATAGCGAATCCAAAACTAGATAACATCGGTAAATAATCTATAAATGATTTGGTTTTTCTACCTTTTATAAAACTCCATAATTGTGAAAAACCAAGTAATGTAAGACCAATAACAGTAAGAATATACAAAGCAATCCATACAGTTTCGTAATTGATAAAAAATAAAATACCTATACTCAAAAAGAATAGGCTAACGATGATATTCTGAATTAATGGAATCAATGTATTTTTATTCTTCATAAACCCTCGCATAAGAACCATTTTAATGCATATTGCCATGGAAATAAAGTAGTTCTAGTGATAAAATAGAGAAAAGAATAGGAGACTAATAAAATGGCTGAAGTAAAACCTATCATTACAATTGAAGATATTGAGAAATTAGATGTACGTGTGGGAACAATTCTAGATGTTGAAGATGTTCCTCGTTCTACTCGAATGGTAAAATTAACAGTAGATTTTGGAGAATTTACTCGTAATATTCTTGTAGGATTTAAGATGGAACGTGAAGATCCTAGAGAGGTTATTGGTAAACAAGCAGTGTTTATTGTGAATTTGGGACCTAAGAAAATTAGTGGTGAAGTTTCAGAAGGAATGATATTTGATATTGGTTACCAAGATGGTATTAAACCAGTACTTGCAGTTCCTGAATTCCCAGTACCTAATGGATCAAGATTAGGTTAAGACAAATTTGATAATAAATATCGAGGTTTAAGAATGTTTTCAAGAGCGGTAATAGTGAATTATTTCATTGTTGCTGCTTTTCTTTTCACCAACAAGTATTGAAGTGTGTTAACATTAATTATCAAATAAGTGCATTTATTTGCATCATAGGAGAAGATATGATTCGAGATTTTAAAATCCAAGATATAGATAGAATTATGGAGTTGTGGTTAGATACAAATAGGCTAGCTCATGATTTTATTAATGATGAATATTGGCAAAAGAGCTATGAACCTGTAAAAGCAATGATGCCTAAAGCTACAATTTATGTTTATGAAGAAGATAAAGTGATAAAGGGATTTGTGGGATTAATGGATAATTATATTGCAGGTATCTTTATTGCACAATCCTATCAATCAAAAGGGATTGGAAAACAATTATTGGACTATGTTAAGAATAAAAAGACAATGTTATCATTAAGTGTATATAAAAAGAATAAGCAAGCGATACAGTTCTATCTTCGTGAGAACTTTAAAATCATTGATGAACGAATTGAAGAAACCACAGGTGAAATTGAATTCAATATGAATTGGATAAAAGGAGAATAACACATGTAAAAGGCATTACCATTTATCAGGTAATGCCTTTTGATTTAACCTGTTGTGTTAAATGATTAATCTTCATTCATTTTAACAATAAGTTGTTTGCAATGTTCCACAAGTTCATTGCTATACATACCACCACCTTGTGATATACCCGGATTTCCACCACCCTTTAACTCAAAAGTGGTAGCGATACCTTTAAATACTTCATTAGCAAGAAGGGGTAATGCTTTGTTCTTGGATACAACAACATGACATTTTTCGTCAAGCTTAAGGATAAAGATAATACCTTTCTCATAATGATTTGTAATTGTTGAACAACATTGTTGAAATGATTTAATATCCATATCTGTGAACTCTTTAAAGATATACGTAGAAGGATCACTTGCGATATCCTTTGCAAGATAGTCAAAGTATTTTTGTTTGTAGTCATTGAGTGAGGATGTTAATTCTTTTTTCTCTTGGAATAACTTTTGGATACTATCATTAATTTCTAATTGTGCAATCGCAAGTGACTTACTAGCCTCATGGAAAACATCATAATGTTTTTGAATATAATCAAAAAGTTGAGTGCCTGCAACAAAACTTATTTTAAAGCCACGGGTGGTTTTCTCATACCCTAAAAACTTAATTCCTTGGATGAAGCGTAGACTGGGCACATGGATACATGCACACAAATCATAGTCAATACCTGGAATCGAAACAGAACGAAGTTGTGTATCCCAATCAAAGTCATCACCATAATCTTCCCAAATATTCTTCAGTGCTTCCTCTTTGGTTGGATATGCGATTATGATAGGTACATCCTCACGAATATGTTGATTGCATTTTCTTTCTATTTCATTTAAAATTTCACGATTTAATGATTCAAAACCCATTTCAATTTCACTTTCAATTTCACCTGTTTTAAACATAATTGTTTTCGCATGGTAATCTGTATTCATGATGGTACACATTAAATGTTGTGCCGAATGAATTTGTGATTTAAATAATCGATAATTGAAATCTACTTGCATATGAACTGGATTTTCAATAGGATTACTCGTCACATGCCATACTTCTTGATCTTCAACATAGATATCAATTAATTCCTCATTGTTGATCCAACCTCGATCACTTTCCATGCCACCTGATTTCACATAGAAAATCGTATCGTTAAATACGGTATGAACTTGATGTTCAATTGTTTTTGTTTTTTTGATGGTTGTATCCAATTCAACATCAAATAAATTATCATAGTGTTTATTAAGCATTGTAATTCACCTCTATATTCATTATAGCTGTTATGACAATAAAAACAAACATTCAAACTTTAAGGATGATTAAATATAGTTTATGATTTACATAGAGATTACACATGAACAACATAGAATAAGTTTAAGGAGAGAAACTTATGGTTAGAATATTATTAGTTGAAGATGAAACATTAATTCGTAATTTTATTAAAGAATACTTCACAAATAAGGGGCTAGAAATCATTGAAGCATGTGATGGTCTTGAAGCAATTTCATTGTTTAATGAAGATTTTGACTTGGTTTTGTTAGATGTTATGATGCCACATCTTAATGGCTATGAAGTATGTGAAAAACTAAGAAAGATTAAACAAACACCGATTATCTTCATTAGTGCTCTATTTGAAGATGAAAATCAACTACAAGCATATGAATTAGGAGGGGATGATTATATCACCAAACCCTTTAAACCTTCGTTACTCTATGCTAAATGCATGGCACTTATTAAAAGAGATAAGAAGTTACAACCAACGTTGCAAATAGGTAAAATAATACTACATCCAGATACACATGAAATTGAAATCAATCAAGAGAAAAGAAGTTTATCAAATAAAGAATTTAACTTGCTTATGTATTTTATTGAAAACAAAGG
This sequence comes from Anaerorhabdus sp., assembly GCF_036637135.1. Taxonomy (GTDB): domain Bacteria; phylum Bacillota_I; class Bacilli_A; order Erysipelotrichales; family Erysipelotrichaceae; genus Anaerorhabdus. The sequence continues at coordinate 19,953 of NZ_JAVWNC010000033.1, forward strand.
GATTTTATTATCACGAGAACAAATTCTAGATAAGATCTGGGGATATGATTTCTATGGGGATGCACGAGCTGTGGATACATATGTCAAAATGTTAAGAAAGAATTTAAAAGAATGTTCGTATTACATCCAAACGATTATAAAATCAGGATATCGCTTTAGTATAGAAGGTGATGAACATGAAAAGTAAACTAAGTGTAAGAATTTCAATATTATTCCTTGTTTCATTTGTCATTGTATTATCAGTACAAGCATTTCAAGGAATAAAGGGATATATTAATAATTTCTTAATTATTGATGCCAATCAGAATTTATTATGGAATATCCAAGAGGCAACACTTACTAGCAATGAACTTATGGTAGAGAAACGTAGTGTTTATGATGATGCTTTTAAGGATTTTATTGATGAGAGTGTGCAATACAATGATCGTTTCCGTCAAAAATTCTATATGCTTAATCTTGATTTTGATGTTATTTATGAATCAGATTTATATGGGAATTATATTAACTTAATAATGACTGAATCTAATGGTCAAGAGAAAGAGTATTTTATTAACTTAGGTACAATAGATGAAACTATTAATCATGATATTGTGGATGCATTAAGGGAATCAAGTAAAGCATCTGTAGATATTTCTGGAACAATTACTACCCAACCTTATTATTACAAAGACAAAGATAAAGTTAGAGATGTTTATGGTACATATGCTGGAGATGTTACAAGGCGTGGGGATATGATATTAAGAGATGGTACTTTGGTTAATTCAAATCGAACAGTAGAATTTATTAATCCAACATATCTAAAGATTAACAATAAATTAATTCTTGATGGAGATAAATCAAACTTAATAGAAGGTCTTATGTTAGCTACTTACTTAGATGATGAATATACTTATGCATTTTCATATTATAGAAGGGTACAATATCAATTAATTAATCAACAAGAGGATTTTGATGATGCACTTGAAGAGATAATAGGCAGGAACAATTTTCAACTAGAAATGGAAAAATTCAGGAACTCAATTAGATTTACACCAATGGAAATTAATAATAAATATTACTTTGCAGCAATCCTTCCTCTTTATGATGAGCCAATGGGAATAAATGCAGACAATGAAAATAGTCGAAAAGGGTATATGGTTGCGCTACTTTATTATCCAAATATTCAAAAGGAAATGACAATCCAATACTTAGAAGATAATTCATTTGCATATGTGGTTGCGCTATTATTAGCGGGATTGTTGACTTGGATTTGTACAAAGATTATTGTGAATCCAATTAAAAAAATTGAAAGTAATGCAAAGAAAATTGCCAATCATGATTTTAGTGAGAAATTGAAGATAAAAGACACCACAGAGATTGGTGCATTAGCAAATAGTATCAATGAGATGTCAAGTAAACTAGAAAGTACAATGTCAAATTTAGAAAATGAAATTGAACAAGTTCGTTTATTGGAAACAACAAGAAAAGAATTTGTCGCAAACTTTACACATGAAATGAAAACGCCAATTGCGGTTATTAATGGATATAGTGAATTGATGGAAGATACGAGTGATGAAGACAAGCGAAAACAATACTTGATGATCATTGATGAGGAAACACAAAAAATAAATAAATTAGTTAAATCGATGTTGGAATTATCTAAATTGGAATTACACAAAGTAGAACTTAAGTTAAAAGATGTAGACGTAGAATCTTTACTCATTAAAACAATTGAACCATTTGAGTGCTTACTAGAAGATAAGCAAGCAAGTATTGTGATGGAAATTGAAGACACTTTGATTCGCTGTGATGAGGAACAAATTCAATCTGTATTCACGAATATGATTAGTAATGCAATTCAACATGTTAATGATCATGGAAAGATTTACATCAAAATGAATCAAGAACAATTCAGTATTGAGAATGAAGGTCAACAAATTCCAAGTGAAAAATTAAACAGCTTATGGAATGCATTTGAAAGTGGACATACAAAAGGTACTGGTCTAGGACTCGCAATTTGTAAGAATATCCTTGATTTACACGGGTTTAGCTATAAAGTTGATAATACATCAAGAGGAGTTATCTTTACGATTTATTTCACTTAATAGGAGGTTAGGTAAGTTATTATTTGTCAACTTGTGAAAATTTTGTTATTATAGTGACTCAAGCAAAAGAATGAAATCATGATCTTGCTTGAATTTGTCAAATAGTTTGATAAAAACGGAGGTAAAAAGATGACGAAAAACTTAACAAAGATTTCACTAGCATTAGCCTTAGTATTTGGGTTAACTGCATGTGGAACAAAACCAGCTCAAGAAACACCAAACGAAGAAGGTAAAACAACTGGAGAGGTAGTACCATTTTCTGCAGAATATGAAATGGTAGGAACAACTTCATCAGGTAAACCTAAGAATGATACATTTGTATTTGAAGGTGAAACAACAGATGGTATTATCACGAAGTTAAACTTTGATATTATTCGTAACAAAGGAACTGAAGGGGAATACTCTAAAAAAGATTTGATGGGATATTTAATGAATATCTCTGATGCAACAATAGAAAAAGTGGATGATAATTTCAAATTAACAACATTAACTGCTTATGGTTATGATACTGCTTATGCAGAAGGTGCAGGTGCACAATTTATGGTATCAGCTTCAATTGATAAGCTAACTGATGAAACAACATTCAAAGAGTTAACATTCAAGAATGATGCAACATCAACACCTGAACAAATTGTTGAAGTACCTATGGACAAAGCATTACTTACATTCCAATATGTTGCTACTGAAGCAGGTATTGAAACATTAACAGAAGATACATTAGTTAAAGACTTAATTAGTAAACATGGTTTAAACGCTGATGGTTCATTTGTTGAAGGAACTAAACGTATTTCTTTTGCTGGATATAATGGTGGAAGAAGCTATGGTGAACAAATTGATGCAATCGTAGCCTACATCTTAGATAACAAGATGACTCTTGAAGAAGTATATGAAATGTTTAAAACAGAAAACCAACAAACGACAGATATCAAAGATAGAGATGCAATTACAGGAGCTACAATTACTTTCGTAGGTGATTTCGCAAGAACTGTATACATGGCTATCAATGGTGAAATATTTGAAGGAGTTGTAACTCATACAACAGCTGATGATAAAACAGTTGTTGAAGTAGTAACTCAAGGTTATGGTGGAGAAATTGAAACACACATTACTTTTGATAAGGATGCAAAAATTACAGATATCAAAGTAAGAGATGCAAACGAAACTGCTGAAATCGGTGCTGTGCTTACTGCAGAAGGCTCAGATTTCATTAATAGCGTAATTGCTGGACAAGATGATGTAACAAAAGTTGATGCTGCTACAGGTGCTACAGTGACTTCTAATGCGTTGACTAAAGCTGTACAATTCGCTCAAGAATACGTTGCAGGTTTAAGTAAATAAACATGAAGCCATGGGGATATCCCATGGCTTTTCTAATGCAAAAGAAAACTCACTATCAAAATAGTGAGCAATTATAATTTATATCTTTTATTTTTAACATTAGTTGATATCGTTTCCAGTTCTTCTTTTGTAAGTTCAGGGAGTCGTTCTAATTTATTTAAAAACTGAATGATCGTATCATTTTCCTTCATTGACTTAATTTCTGTAAAATAACTGACAAGAACACCAGGTATTAGCGCAACAACAATAACTCCATAAATTATCAGAAATGCCGTAATGATTCTAGTAATTAGAGTAGTCGCAAGATACTCACCATAACCAACAGTTGTAAATGAAACAAAGGAAAACCACATTGCATCCCCATAGTTTGTGATGGTTGGTTCACTAATCATAATGAAGAATGTTGCGATAAAGTAGAAGACTATGAATCCAGATACAATTTTATCAGTTCCCGTATATCGTAGTACTTGCCATAATAATTTAAATTTTTTCATATTCAATACCTCATCTTTATTATATATTTGAACTATCTTGGATGACAAGTCAGGTACCAGCTTAAGTCAAAATAATTAGTAGAAATA
>NZ_JAVWNC010000034.1:0-23353 GCF_036637135.1 Anaerorhabdus sp.
ATTACTTCTTTACCACCCATATACATTCTTAACGCTTCTGGTATTCTAACACTACCATCTTCGTTTAAGTTATTTTCTAAGAATGCAATTAATGTTCTCGGTGGAGCTACCACAGTATTGTTTAATGTGTGCGCAAAGTACTTACCGTTCTCCCCGTTGACACGAATACCAAGTCGTCTTGCTTGTGCATCCCCTAGATTAGAGCAACTTCCTACTTCAAAATATTTCTTTTGTCTTGGTGACCAAGCTTCAACATCGCAGCTCTTAACTTTAAGATCCGCAAGATCTCCTGAACAACACTCTAATGTTCTTACAGGGATGTCCAATGTTCTGAAGAATTCTACAGTGAATTGCCACATCTTATTGTACCAATCCATACTTTCTTCAGGTTTACATACAACTATCATTTCTTGCTTTTCAAATTGATGTACTCTGTATACGCCTCTTTCTTCCAAGCCATGTGCACCCACTTCTTTTCTAAAACAAGGCGAATAACTTGTAAGTGTATGAGGTAAAGTCTTTTCATCTAAAATTGTATCAATGAACTTACCAATCATTGAATGTTCTGATGTTCCAATAAGGTAAAGGTCTTCCCCTTCTATCTTATACATCATGTTTTCCATCTCAGCAAAACTCATTACACCAGTAACTACATCGCTACGAATCATAAACGGAGGTATGCAGTACGTAAATCCTTTATCAATCATGAAATCTCTAGCATATGACAATATAGCTGATTGTAGTCTAGCGATATCACCCATTAAGTAATAGAATCCATTACCACTTGTTCTTCTTGCAGAATCCAAATCAATTCCACCAAGTTTTTCCATAATATCAGAATGATAAGGAATTTCAAAGCTAGGTATAGTAGGTTCTCCAAATTTTTCTATCTCAACATTTTCTGTATCATCTTTACCAATAGGAACACTTGCATCAATAATATTGGGTATAGTCAGCATGATTTTCTTTATCTTTGCTTCTAAATCTATTTCTTTTTCTTCTAATGCTTTAATTTCATCGCCGATATGTGCAATTGTTTCTTTAGTTTCTTGAGCTTTGTCTTTTAATCCTTGTTGCATAAATGCACCAATCTCTTTTGACTTTGAGTTTCTTAAAGCACGTAAATCATCAGCTTTTGTCTTTATCTCTCTAAAATCCTTATCTAGTTGAATAACTTCATCAACAAGTTCAAGTTTTGCATCTTGAAATTTCTTTTTAATGTTTTCTTTTACTAATTCTGCATTTTCTCTAATCAATTTAATATCTAACATTTTCTTTCCTCCTCAAAATAAAAAGATACCTCCATCAAGGGACGATATCTCGTGTTGCCACCCTCATTACAATTGTTTCACGTGGAACAATTGTCACTCAATGCATTTAACGATGCCCCGTAAAGTTTTAACTTTAACTCAAAGGTAGATTTCAATTCCTGTTATAATAGCTTCCACCAACCACTATCTCTCTATAAATAACCTAGAATTTACTTATCCTTTTCAACGATTTGTAACTACATTTAAACACCCTCACATTGGTTTGTCAAGGCTTGTTTAACAGTGTTATAATAATTAATGAAAGATGGTGAACCTATGAAGAAATTAGTTCTATTTTTATCTATTGCCCTTCTACTTACTGGTTGTACTAAAGAGCCTGAAGGACCAAAAGAATTAACTTTTGATGAAAGAATGTTGATGCTAGTTCAAGAATGCATAAGTGATTATAATACTAGCATAGCTGCGGATTCTATAATCCATACGCTTGATACCCCTGCTTTACCTGTGCTTATTGAAACCATACCTCAAATTGAATCATTAAAGGATTTAAAAACAAGGGAAGATGATCACAGCAACGCTTTATATATAGCTGAGTTAAAGTTAGAACCTTATACCATGGTATTTCATATTTATGGTGAATGTGATAGTTTTTGGGCATGTGGAGAAGCAAGTTTTGAAATAGATACGAAAACTATTTATCCAGACAACCCAACATATAAAGGAACCAAAGAAATTCTTGATGAATTATTGTCCAAAGATAGAGCTGCATTTGATTACTTATATGGTATAGGTGTAGATTTAGCTGAACAAGAAAGTGTAGATCATCCCGGTTACTACCAAGTACTCAATGCCGTTAATATTGAAAACCCAACATCAATTGATCAAATTAAAAATTATGTTGAACAAGTATTTGATGTCAATTTTGTTTCTCAATTTTATGCAGAAGTTTTTGAATCAGAGTCACCTATTTATATCGAAGATGATGGTGTTCTCTATTGCATACTAAATGTTCCAAGTATCACAGATGAACAAGTTTTCAATACTTCATACATTATTGGAACAAAAGAAACAGAAAATGAAATTCTAGTAGATATCGTTTCTACTTATGGAGATTTAATAGATCCAGAATTAAAAAGAATTAATATCGTAAAAACTGAAAATGGATACCGATTAGGTGGTTTATATTAACTTGAATTATTTTCTAGTATTTTGATAAAAATATTCCCTCTATTTGCATTTTTTCATGGGTAATCATCCACGAAAAAGATTTCGATGCAAATTAGAGGGCTTTTATTTTGTGTCAAACAGTAAAAAATAGCGATTATTCCTCGCTATTTTCACTATTTTCATTAATAATTTCTACTGCTTCAGAATCAGCATTTTCTTCTATTTCTTCTGATTTCTCTACGATTGCAATTGTAGAAACTTTACTTGCATCACTTGTTGAAATTAGTCGCACACCTTGTGCTCCTCTTCCATAAGTTGAAACTTGTTCAAGACTAATTCTAATTACAATTCCATCATCAGTCATGATCATGCAATCTTCATCTCCATTTACAGCCTTAAGTGAAACAAGTGGTCCATTCTTTTCTGTGATTTTCAAAGTCATAACACCTTTGGCTCCACGTTTCGTCATTCGGTAATCATCCAACGGAGATTTTTTTCCATATCCTTTTTCAGAAATTACTAAAATATAATTTCCTTCATGATCTGTTGACATACCAATAACTTTAGATCCATCTACATTGAATCCACGGACACCAGAAGCTGTTCTTCCCATTGCACGAATATCAGATTCTTTAAATCTTATAGCTTTACCATTACTTCCTGCAATAATAATTTCATCATTACCTGTTGTTGGTTTAACTCCAATTAATTCATCATCATCTTTTAATGTGATTGCGATTTTTCCTGTTTGTCTGATATTTTCAAATTCACCAACTGAAACACGTTTTACAATTCCATTTTGTGTAACGAAGAATAAATATTTATGATCAACATCTTCTTTTTTAATCGCAACTAAAGCTTTTACTTTTTCTTCTTTATCCAAACTTAATAAATTTACAACAGGAATTCCCTTTGACGTTCTACTTGAAGAAGGTACATTATATCCTTTTAAGCGATACACTTTTCCTTTGTTTGTGAATGCCATTAAGAAGTCATGAGTAGACATCGTTAAGAACTGATCAATGATATCATCTTCATTTACAGCCATACCCTTAACACCTTTACCGCCACGATTTTGTACACGATAAGTATCTGCAGGGATACGTTTAATATAGCCATTAATTGTCATTGTAATTACGATATCCTCTACTGGAATCAAATCCTCATCTTCCATATCGATATCGCCTTCAATTATTTCAGAACGACGTTTATCGCCGTATCTTAATTTAATATCCGTTAGTTCATCTTTTATGATTTGAACAACACGAGAATGATTTGCGAGAATATCTTTACAGTCAGCGATAAATGCAATTAAGTCATTGTATTCGCCTTCAATTTTTTCTCTTTCCAATCCTGTTAATCTTCTAAATTGCATATCAAGAATTGCTTTTGATTGAATTTCTGATAGACCAAAATTTTCCATTAATTTTGGCATTGCTTCTGTTGCATCTGCAGAACTTCTGATGGTATGAATGATTTCATCAATATGATCTAACGCAATTTTTAATCCTTCTAAAATATGTGCACGATCTTCAGCTTTTCTTAATTCAAACTTAGTTCTGCGTACAGTAACTTCAATTTGATGATCAATGTAATGTTTTAGTAGATCTCGTATACCCAATTGTTTAGGGGCGTTATCAACTAACACAATATTATTAACTCCAAAAGAAGATTGCAATGCCGTCATTCTAAATAGTTGATTTAAAATAACATCCGGTTGTACATCTTTACGAAGTTCTATAACAATTCTTATTCCTTCACGATTTGATTCATCACGAAGATCTGTAATTCCATCAATTAATTTTTCTCTTACAAGAGATGCAATCTTTTCTACAAGAGTTGCTTTGTTAACCATATAAGGAATTTCTTTTACAACAATTCTAGGTTTTCCATTAGACAATTCATCAACCACTGTTTTGGCACGCATAATAACACTTCCACGGCCTGTTTCATATGATTGTTTAATACCAGAACGTCCAAGTATATAAGCGCCTGTAGGAAAGTCAGGACCCGAAATATAGTTTTCCATTAATTCTTGTACTGTGATTTCTGGATTCTCCATAATCGCAATACAAGCATCAATTGCTTCCACTAAATTATGAGGTGCCATGTTAGTAGCCATACCTACAGCTATACCCGTTGTACCATTTACAAGTAAGTTTGGAAAACGGCTTGGAAGAACTTCTGGTTCTCTTTCTTCGCCATCATAGTTATCAATCCAATTAACTGTTTCTTTTTGGATATCTTTCATTAACTCATTTGATATTTTTGACATACGAGCTTCCGTATAACGCATTGCTGCCGCGCCATCACCATCAATAGAACCAAAGTTTCCATGTCCATCTACCAAAGGATAACGATAACTAAATTCTTGTGCCATACGAACCATTGTTTCATAAACCGCAGTATCACCATGAGGGTGATACTTACCAATTACTTCCCCAACGATACGTGCTGATTTCTTATGTGGTTTATCTGGTGTAATACCTAAGTCGTTCATTGCATAGATAATACGACGATGAACTGGTTTCATTCCATCTCGAACATCTGGCAAAGCACGTGCTACGATTACCGACATTGAATAACTTAAGAAAGAATCTCTCATTTCTTTAGAAACATCAGTATTTTTTATCTTACCGTGATTAAACGTTTCCGAGTTATACTTGTCATCCATCTCCATGATTATATCCTCCTATATATCTAAGTTCTTAACGAACTGTGCATTCTCTACGATAAAGTTTTTACGTGGTTCAACTTCATCACCCATCAACATACTAAATACTGCATCTGCATCCATTGCATCTTCAATATCTACTTTAATTAATGTACGAACTTCAGGATCCATTGTTGTTTCCCATAACTGTTCAGGATTCATTTCTCCTAAACCTTTGTAACGTTGGATACCAAGACGATCTCCAAGTTCACGTTTAATAACTTCTAATTCTTCATCACTGTATGCATAACGAACTGCATTACCTTTTTGTGCTTTATATAAAGGAGGTTGTGCAATATAAATATATCCTTGCTCAATAACCGGTTTTAAATAACGATAGAAGAATGTAAGTAATAGCGTACGAATATGAGCACCATCAACATCGGCATCTGTCATGATAACGATTTTATGATAACGCAGTTTACTTGTATCAACCTCATCACTCACACCACAACCGAAAGCAGTAATCATTGAGCGAATTTCAGCGTTTTCAAATATACGATGTAAACGAGCTTTTTCAACATTTAGAATTTTACCTCTAAGTGGAAGGATAGCTTGGAATTTACTATCACGTCCTTGTTTCGCACTTCCTCCGGCAGAATCTCCTTCGACTATATATATTTCTGAGATACTAGCATCTTTACTTGAACAGTCCGCTAATTTACCTGGTAAACTTGAAATTTCAAGAGCACCCTTACGACGAGTTAACTCACGTGCTTTTTTAGCTGCAAGTCTTGCTTTAGATGCAACTGTTGCTTTATCTAAAATGATTTTAGCTTCAGATGGATTTTCCATTAAGAAACGTTGTAAACTAGCACCAAAAACATTCGATACAATTTTACGAACTTCACTATTTCCTAATTTTGTTTTTGTTTGTCCCTCATACTGAGGATCTGGATGTTTAACTGAAATTACTGCAGTTAATCCTTCACGAACATCATCACCTTGAAGGTTATCTTCATCCTTCTTGATTATTCCTGCTTCTTTTGCATAAGCATTAATCACACGGTTTAACGCAAGTTTAAATCCTTCTTCATGCGTACCACCTTCATTGGTATTAATGTTGTTACAGAATGTATAAATATTAGGTACATAACCATCATTGTATTGCATTGCAATTTCAACTTGGATACCCTCTTCAACACCTTCACAATAAATAATCTCTTCATGAATTGCTGTTTTATTTTTATTTAAATAAACAATATACTCTTTTAATCCACCCTCATAATGATAAACTTCAGTCATCTTATCAGAATCCTCTACACGTTCATCAGTGAATACAATTCGAATACCTTTATTTAAGAATGCAATTTGTCTTAAACGATCTCTTAATACATTATGATCATACGCAACTGTTTCTTGGAAAATAGTAGGGTCAGCTTTAAAACGTACTGTAGATCCTTTTTGATCAGGAGTACAAGGTCCTACAACTTTTAATGGTACTGTTGTTTGCCCGCCATTCTCAAAACGCACGTAGAACTCTTCGCTACCGTTATAAACAGTTACTTCTAACCATTCACTCAAAGCATTAACTACCGAAGCACCAACACCATGTAATCCCCCTGAAACCTTATATGCACCACCACCGAACTTACCTCCAGCATGAAGTACAGTAAAAATAGTTTCAACAGTTGAAATACCTGTTTTTTCATGAATACCTGTTGGCATACCACGACCATCATCTTTAACAGTTACGATATTATCTTTATCTACGATAACTTGAATAGTTGTTGCGAATCCCGCTAAAGCTTCATCAATCCCATTATCAACAATTTCCCATACAAGGTGATGTAATCCTCTTCCAGATGTAGATCCAATATACATACCTGGACGTTTTCTTACTGCTTCTAATCCCTCAAGGACTTGAATATCACTCTCGTTATAAGAATGGTCTACTTTGTTATCAATTTTGTTATCAATTTCAGTCATTGTTTACCCTCCTTGGCTTGCATTTTTCCGTTTTCAACTAAATAGACCAATGGCTTGTTATGTAATTCATCAAAACCATCAACCATTTCAGTTGTTGTTATTATTGTTTGACAATAATTATCTAATAACTTAAATAGATTTAATCTCTTTTGGCTATCTAATTCAGACAATACATCATCTAACAATAAAACAGGAACTTTCTGTTCAATACTTTTTATATATTCTACAAGAGAAAATTTGAGCGCTAGAATAACCATTCTCTTTTGCCCTTGTGAACAAAACAATTCAACTTTTTTATCATCCATCAAAAAATAAAAATCATCACGATGAATTCCTATAGAAGTCATTTTATATAACATATCTTTTTCTTTATTCTTATTATATTGTTCTAACAAATCACGTTTCATTTGTTCTTTGCTATCAATAGTTACACAAGACTCATAAATCATCTTAAGTTCAGACTCTTGATTCGATAAAAACGAATAAAATTTACTAATTGTTTTATTACAATATTCAAAGAATTTCTTACGTTCAATAAGAATCTCTATTTGTGATTCAATCATTTGATTTTCTAATACAATCAAATAAGGTTCATCGACACGATTCATTTTTAAACAAGCATTTCTTTCTTTAAGTAGTTTTAAATATTTTGACAAGTGATGCATATAATTCATTGAACATTTTCCAATTTCAATATCCATTATTCTTCTTCTCTCTTTTGGAGAATCATCAAATATTTCTAAATCACTTGGAGAAAATAAAACGACATTCAACTTACCAATGAAATCACTACTTTTTAAAACAGGTTGACTATTTATTAATAAAGTCTTACCTTTTTGATAAATAACAGCGCCTATCTTCTTTTCCTTTTCATCTTGAATTAAACATTCTAAATTACACAGTTCTTTCTCATCTTGAATCATTTGTTGATCATACAATAAACGATGAGACCGTGTTGTCGATAAGAAAACTAGACTCTCTAATAGATTTGTTTTACCTTGAGCATTTTGGCCTAATAAAACAGTTACACCTTCGTTAAACTTAAGAATACAAGAATCAATATTTCTAAAATTCCTTAATCTTAATTCTTTAACAATCATTTTTCAATTACAAATGTTTTATTATGAATTACTATGACATCATTTGGATATAATTTTTTACCTCTTCGATTTTCGTCTTCACCATTAACTAGAACTTTTTCATTCGCTAAAAAGTATTTAACTTCTCCGCCAGAATTAACTAAATCTTCCATTTTTAATAGTTGTGATAATGTAATAAAATCAGTATTAATTTTTGTCATATGAATTCCTCTTTTTTAGGCGCAAAAACCCTATTAAATTATACCACAAAAATGCTTAAATATGTGCTTTTCATCAAGCTTTTTTTATACTTTTTTAACTAAAAAAAAGCAAGATATATAATCTATTTATTTTAAGAAATTTTCACTTGTTTCTATCCAAAAAAAAACAACCCCTTGAGGTTGTTCTTAAAACTTATGAATATGTTCTAACTGGTAATACTAATTGTAAGATTGAATCATCATCATTATTTTTGATAACGAATGGTTTCATTTCACCACTAAATTGAATTTTAACTGTTGTAGTTGCTAAAGTACGAATTGCTTCAAATACATAACGTCCACTAAAACTAATTTCAATTGGATCACCTGTATAAGAAATAACATTTAATTTTTCAGTTGAAGATCCAACTTCTTGTGATTTACTTGAAATTACAACTTCTTTAGAATCAGCACTTAATTTAACAATTGAAATACCTTCATTCTTAATGAAAGATGCACGGTCAATCGCATTTAATATATCACGACTATCTACTATCATTTCATGCAAGAATTCAACAGGTACAAGTCTTTCTGTCTCTGGATATGATCCATCAATTAAGCGAGTTTGAATCAAAGTATTACTAATCCAAAACTGAGCTTTCTTTTCAGATACACAAATATTTACTTTTCCTTCTTTATCAATTGTTTTAACAATTTCATTTAAACTTTTTGCAGGAATTGTAATATTAAAATTATTATCCCCTTCTAATTCAACTTCTTTTCTAGCTAAACGATAACTATCAGTTGCAACACATTCAAGTTTACCGCCTTTACATCTAAAGTTAACACCTGTTAATACAGGACGTGTTTCTTTATCACTTGTTGCAAAACTTGTTTGATTAATTACTTTCATCAAAACATCAGCATCAATATCAAATTGTTGGCTTGGTTTTGAAAAATCAATTGCAGGATAATCAGTACTTCTCATACCATTGATTTTATATTCTGCAGAAAGTCCACTAATTTTTGTCAATGATCCATCAACAATTTCAAAATTAATTTCATCAGCATCAATTTTTCTAACGATTTCCAAAATATATTTCGCTTCGATTACAATTGATCCAGTTTCTTTAACTACAAGATTTAAATCTTCATCTTCGTTATTCAAAATCTTTTGAATTGAAATATCCGAATCACTACCTGTTAAGATAATATGATCGTTATTTACTTCAATCTTAATTCCTGATAAAGAAGGTAATGGAGAATTGGCTGAGATTGCTCTAGATACAACTTGTAAAGCGTTGTAGAAAATTCTCTTGGATACTTTGAAATTCATAGTGGCCTCCTAATATATTAATAGTTTTAAAAGAATAATTATTATTAAGGGTGTGGAAAAGTGGAAAACTTCCAAATCGCCTTATTTTATAAGTATATTTTAACACTTTTTAGTGTGAATTAAAAGTGCAAAGATGTGTAAAGTTTTATGACTTGATTATTTTTTCTATTTCATTTAGAGCTTGTAAGTATGCACCATTCGATTTACTTTGCTTCTCTACTTTTTCACATGAACTCATGATTGTAGAGTGATCTCTACCACCAAATTCTTCACCTATTTTTATGTAAGGTAAATCCAAAAGTTTTCGACACATATAAATCGCAATTTGTCGTGCTGTAGATATATTTTTAGTTCGAGTTTTACTTGTAAGTTGTTGTTTTGTTAAACCATAATATTCAGAAACACATTTTATAATTTTTCTAACAGTAATTCCAGACTTATCAGAAACTAAGACTTGACCACGTAGAGCGTTTGTAGCTGTGTCAAATCGAATTTTACCATCATCCTTTTGAAACTCTATGGCATAGAATAAAACACGGTTCAAAGCCCCTTCTAACTGTCTTACATCGCGATTAAAGTTAGATGCAATGAATGAAAGTGCTTCTTCATCAATATTTCTTGATTCAAATGCTGAATTACTCATCTTCACTTTTAAGATAGCTAAAGAAGTTTCAAATTCAGGTGAATCAATACCAACAGACAATCCAGAAGAGAATCTACTGATTAAACGATCTTCTAATCCTTTAATTTCAGTAGGTAATCGATCTGATACAATACAGATTTGTTTTCTATTATTAACTAATTCATTAAAAATAGAGAAGAAAATTTCATGTGATTTTTCTTTACCCGCAATAAATTGAATATCATCAATAAGTAAAACATCAATCGAATACATATATTTCTTAAATGCATCAATTTTACCCATTTTGATAGAATTAACTACATTATCTACAAATTTATTAGAATCAGTATAATAAACTTTTTTTGAAGGTTCATTCTTCTTAACATAATTACCAATTGCACATAGTAAATGACTTTTACCTAATCCAGAATTTCCATAAATAAATAACGGATTGAATAAGTTACCAGGATTATATGCACAAGCCAAAGCAGCAGAATGACTCTCTCTGTTACAATCACCTACTACAAAATTATCAAATGTACGATCTTCTCGAAGAGGACTACTATCAAAAGTTTCATCAATAACTTGAATTTCAGTTTCATTGGTTGTTTCATTCATAAAACGAGTTAGATCTTTTTCTAATATAATATCGCATTGTAATTTTGTAGGTGCATTGAGAATATCCTCTAAAGTTGTTGAAATTAAATCGATTTCGTTCATCAACAAAGTTTTATGAATAAAAGATGCAACTGATATTAAAGCTTTTTTTTCATTTAAATCCACAAGATTTGATTCTTTATAGAAATTATCAAAAACAAAGCTGTCGACGCGTCCAGATGTGCCGATAGACTCAAGAGCTCTAGACCATATTTCGTTGAGGTAAAACATATTGCTAGTCATACAAATAAAGCCCCTTCCTTCAAAATTTAACCCTAATAGATTTGAATTGTAGGAACATTATAGCATGTTAAATCAAGGTAAAAAACAGCAAATTGTGGAAAACTTTTTTTATCCACATAGAAATATAGCTAAAAGAATGATAACTATGGTCTATTTATGAGTTTTCCACAATTTTCCACATCTTTCGAATGGGGATAAATAGTGGAAACTTTACCCACAACAAGTGAAATTGTGGAAAATGTGGACAAATCAAAACTAACGATTAAGAAACACACACTTTCAACAACGAAAAAAGACTATAAATAAAGGGTATTTTAAAGTTTTCAACAGTTTTCCACAATTGTGGAAAACTACTAATTGTGGATTGTGAATTCATTGTTGAAAACTCAATATTTATGTTGAAAACTCAAGCCAAACAATCTTAAATCTTTCAACAATTTAAAAAAATCATGGTTATATGTAAGTTTTCCACATAACCATGATAATGTAAGCCCTTTATAAACGGTTTAAACGGCATTTTGAGTAGTATATCTCTTGTATATGAGTGCAATATAAAAGTGAATAAAAATGGCTTTAAAATGCGTATAGCAAGTACATTTAATTTAATCGAAATGTAACATATCACCACAAGTTAAATAATGCATAGTTTCCAACTTAGATGCTAAGTACTCATAATTTCTAATTCCAGTACAATGGCAAGTATAAAAACTAATATTTGGATAATTCTCTAATTCTTTGATAATTTGATTTAATAAATCGATGTTTATATTTTTCTTAGTTACTGGATAAGCTAAATGATATCCTCCAACACAAACTTGCGGATGATGTGATTTTGCTTTATCTAAGATATTCACTACACCAGCATGTCCACAACCCAGTATAAGTGCTGTTTGTTTTTCATGAATAATTAAATTCTGTTCATGAAGAAAAGTATCCTTACCCTCTTTAATATAGAGGTGATCATTTTCAGGAGAACGACATTTACTTGTTTCCTCGACAATAAATAAACTCAATTCATCATCAATCTTTAAATCACCATCAACTAAAATAATTTGTGGATGATTTATAAGAGTAGCATCAAGACCAACACTAATCTTAAAAAATCCGATTTTATTAAAATGCTTTTCAAAAGCTTTACGCTGAATATAAATCTTTGCTGTTGTGTTGATATCAAGAAATCTTTTTAGTGCCCCTCCATGATCAAAGTGGCCATGAGAAATAAAAACAATATCAACTAAACTAAGATCAATATTTAATTTGTTCGCATTCTTAAATAGAGTATCATCGGGCCCTAAATCAAAAAGAATATTATGTTTTTCTGTCTCTATAAATAATGACAAACCATGGACTGCTATTAAATCAGTATTCGAAATATTTTCGACTAATGCTGTAATTTTCATACTCTATCCCTCACGTATTAAGCATATCAAACAAAATAAAAAAGGACAAAATATTTATCTTGTCCTTATCGTATTTAGTTTGTAGAACCTGTTTTATTTTCATCATACATAATCTTTAAGTGACGATGACTACCTTCACCCTCAGATTCTGTTTTGATATGATCCATTTCTCCTAAGAATTGATGAATAACTTTACGTTCATCGTTTGGCATTGGATCTAATACTGCTTCAACTTTTGTTTTTTGAACAGTTCTTGCAATACGCTTAGCCATAGCTTTTACTTTTGCATAACGATCTGTCTTATAATTGTTGATATCAATTAATGTAGGTATACGTTTCTTAAATGTACTATTTACAGCTCCACGAAGAACAGTGTTCATAGCTTGTAATGTTTGACCATTCTTGCCAATGAGAATTGCATTGTTCTCTGCATTTAACATTACTTTAATTCCATCAGGTTGTTGAATAATTTCTACTTCAATTTCTTGATTTAATTCAGTAAAGAATTCTCCTAGATAGTTAAAGATAAATTCCTTAACATCATTCATGCAATATACATCTGCAGATACCGATGTACCAATACCTAAAATTCCTTTTTTCTCTTCTGTAATGAAATAAGTTAATTCGCTAACGTCTACATGCTTCTCATTTGAGGCATTCTTTAAAAGTTCATCTAATGTTTTAGCAGTATATTTTTTCATAATTAACCTTCTTTCTTGTCAATAAAGAATTTTTGTACAATAAGTGTTTTCGCAATCATTGTTAATGATGAAATAGCCCAATAAATAGTCATAGCTGATGGCCACATTACAGATAATACCATAACAGGAACCATCATGTAGTACATCATGTTATTTGTTTTATTTACTACAGGAACATAACGTTTACCAGCTTTTTCAGCATCTTTCTTTGCTTTTTGTTTAGCTAAGAATTGAGGTAAGTACATAGAACCAAATTGGCAAATCAACATTAACACGAACAATACGATATACATGTATTCCCCTGCTAATAGTCCATTCCAAGGTGTTTGTTCTAAGCTTAATCCTAAGAAATGACCATGTGCTACAGCTTCAGCACGTTGAACTGATTGATAAATTGCTAAAATAATTGGTAATTGTAAGAAAGTCACAAGAATCATTGAGAATGGATTGATGTTGAATTTCTTGTAAAGATTTTGCATTTCTTGTGCTTGAGCCATTTTTGAACGATCGTCAGTTTTACCTTCATACTTCTTGGTAATACGATCCATTTCTGGTTGTAGTTGTTGCATTCTTTGAGATGCTACAGTTGATTTAACAGTAAGTAACATAGTAAATACGTTTACACCTACAGTTACGATAGCGATTGCAGCTACAACTCCGATAATTGGTGTTAAGTAGTTCATAATTTGTGAAAGTGGGAATACAATTAATGCACTGAACCAGCTTTCAGAACTAAATATTTCTTGAAATGTTGTTGATGTTGTAATTAGTTTTACTACTTCTTTACCGGTTTCAGGATCCTTAACCATTGGAGTAGTACATCCACTTAATAGAAATAGTGCTGCAAAGATTCCTACTAAGAGTATGATTTTTTTAGTTTTTCTTTTCATTTAAATCTCCTCATCATGTATGCTTTATAATTGTAACTTTATTTAATAAGCTTTCCAAGTCTTTTTTGTTATCTAAATAAGACTGCTTAGTAAATTTATTTCGAACAATAATGATTAAATCATAAGGATGTCCATCAAAATCAAGTGACTCTTGTAAAAGCATCCTTAATTGTCTCTTATATTTATTACGGAATACGGCGTTTCCAAGCTTTTTACCAACAGAGATACCAACTCGACACCAATTCTCTTGGCGAGGTTGATAGTATACAACGTAAGTAGGGTTCGCAATTGACTTTTTCTTACCGATAATGGTTTGAAATTCTTCTTGTTTCTTAATGCGATAGTGTATTTTCATAAATTTTTGAAAAAAAGCCACCCATAGGTGACTTTTCTTAAGCCGATAAGATCTTTCTACCTTTACTACGACGGCGGGCTAATACCTTACGGCCACCAACCGTTTTCATGCGGGCTCTAAATCCGTGGACTTTTTGGTGTTTTCTTTTGCTTGGTTGATATGTTCTTTTCATCAAATCCACCTCCATTTTTACTATAATAAATAGAACAATTGCTTTACTATCATAATTGACTGTGATTTAAAAGTCAATAAAAAACATATGGATATCAAAATTTGTTTAGTTCATATAACCATAGAATTCTTCAAGAGTTAAACCACTTTCCTTAATCTTTAATGCTTCATCAATTCCGATGTATCTAAAATGCCATGGCTCATAGATATAGCCAGTGATATCTTCTTTTCCTTCTGGATAGCGTAATACAAATCCATATAAATAAGAATTTTCAGCTAACCATTGGCCTTCAGGTGTGTTCTTAAAGCTATTTTTAAGCCAATTATTCATACTACCATCACTTATATCGACTGCCCAGCCAGTTTGATGCTCAGATTCTCCTGGGCGTGCACTATAACGATTAGCAGCTTCCTCACCATCTTTCGCAACATAATTGTTGAATAGACGTTGTTGTGTACTATATGAACGATATCCACTACCAAAGCGCAATGTAATATCATCTGCTTTTGCAGCTTCAAACATGGTTTCAAGTGCAGTGGCAGCTTCTTGACGAAGTTCAAGACCATCACGAGTTGCTAAAACATCAGGGACTACTAAATCAGTAGGTTCAAAATCTTCAGATAAAGGATGAGTCTTATTTGCAATGACATATAAACTATCATAAGTATCATGATCTAAAGGAACTGGTGTTGGTTCGATTGTTGGTTCAGGGGTTGTAACAGGAGTTACTTCTGGTTTCTTATCATTACTACAACCAGTGAATAATAAACCGATAATTAACAGTGATATTACTTTTTTCATACTTGCACCTCTATATGTATAAAATACAAACTTATTTCGTAAAATAAATTATATCACGAAAAAGTAGTTGACAAAAGTGTTTGTGTTATTGTACTATTTGATTAATACAAGGAGATGATATAAATGATTAACTTCGATTCAAATATACCCATCTATATTCAAGTGATGGATTATATTAAGAAAGAAATTGTTTCGGGTAAGCTCAAATCAGGTGATCAAGTTGATACAGTAAGAGAAATGGCAATTTTCTTTGGTGTTAACCCAAACACAATCCAAAGAGCCTTGCAAGAATTAGAACGAGAAGGTCTACTCAAGTCAGAACGCACTTCAGGTAGATTTATTAGTGCGACTCAAGAAGATATTCAAGAATTAAAATTACATCAAGGGCATGAGAAAACATCAAGATATGTTAATGAAATGAATTCATTAGGATTCACTAAAGATGAAACCATAGATCTTGTGAAGAACTCAGAAGGGGAAAATATATGAGCGAAAAAGAGTTAGTAAAAATTGAACAGCTTACAAAGTCATATGGTAAAAAAATGGCTTTATGCAATTTCAGTTGTTCATTAAAGGGTGGCCGTATCGTTGGATTACTAGGGCCTAATGGTAGTGGGAAAACTACACTAATTAAAATATTAAATGGGTTATTAAAAGATTATAAGGGAACAGTTTTAATTGATGGTCAAAAACCAAACACATATACAAAAAGTATTGTTTCATATTTACCAGATGAAACATATTTAGAAGATTGGATGAAAGCAAGAGATGCTGTTTCAATGTTCCACGACTTATACAAAGACTTTGATTTAGAAAAATGTTTAGGTTTAATGAAACGTATGGAATTACATCCAGATATGAGAATCAAATCGATGTCAAAAGGAATGAAAGAAAAATTCCAATTGGCTCTTGTTATGAGTAGAAACGCAATGATTTATGTTCTTGATGAACCAATCGGTGGTGTTGATCCAGCAGCTAGAGAATTAATTCTAGAAATTATATTAAATAACTACTCTGAAGATAGTCTTGTTTTAATATCGACTCATTTAATTAGTGACATTGAAAAAATATTTGAAGAAGTTATTCTTATCAAAGATGGTGAATTAGTAATTAGTGGTAATGCAGAAGAATTAAGACAACAAAGAGGTCAATCAATTGACGAAATATTTAGAGAGGTATTCAAATGCTAAAATTAATAAAATATGAAATGATTCATAGTTATAGAAACTTTGCTTTAGTATTTGGTATTTTCTTACTTGCTTGTTTAATTGTACCTTTCTTACCTTACGATATTAGTGCCATAGGTGCTTCAATTATCATATTTGCATTCTTTGGTATTTCAATTGCAGTGTTTGTTACAATCATTAAAAACTACAACACGTCAATGTTTAAAAAACCAGGTTACTTAACACTTACATTACCTGTAAGTTCACATGAATTAGTTTTATCGAAAGTAATCTCTGCGTTCTTATGGCTAACAATAACTTCTATTGTACTAGCAGTTGGTATCATGATTCTTGTATTCGCAATTATCACGGTAGAAGGTGTTCCAATCAACATGAATGAATTTTTTAATGCTATCAATTATGCATTTGGAAGAATTGATTTGGGCGTATTCCTAATTGGACTGGTACAAGGTATTCTTGAAGGATTAGTAATTATTTTAGGACTATTTGTATTAGTAACTGCAGTTCAAACAAAATACACAAGAAATCATAAAACAGCAATATCATTCTTAATCTTTATTGCTTATACAGTCATTATGAGTTTTATTGGAATGAACTTACCAATTTCAATGCAAGAATCAGGATTTATTTTCGAAGTAATGGAATATGGAAAAATATCTTCAATTAGTATAAATTGGTATTTAATGATTATGACAATCGTAGAAATCGTTGCATTCTATGGCATAACAGTTTATATACTAGAAAAGAAAATTGAGATTGAATAAAACAGTTTGAGAAAACTGTTTTATTTTTACTTAGTATGATAAAATTACAATGAAAAGTAGGGTGATAACATGGATATGATTAGTTTAGCATTGAACCTCATTATGATTGGTTTAATAATCTTCTTCTCTTTCTCATTTGTGTTTCTATTCAAACGAAATAAGAAGAATAAAAAAATAGTAGATTGTATTACATCATTTGATGATGAGAAGTTATTGTTTTCAAAGTTAGATGAATATTTAAAAACAATGAGTGATCCAGAATTTTATATGAAGGGAAAAGTTCTTCAATTGTGGGGAAGCGTTTTCTATAAACATGACAAAGAAATATTACCAATTCTTCAAGAAGTAAATTGCTTTCCATTGGTTGACAACAAAGGGCCATTCAAACGAGACACAGCACAATTAAATGAAGATAGTTTGTATTATCTATGCTTGGCTTGTGTGAATGCATTGTATGGTAGAAATGATGAATTTAAGTTAGAAAAGTTCAAAGAAAAATTGAATGAAAATGAAGCTTATTTAAAAAATTTATTGGCTTATCATATTTCGAAACATGCTTTCCAACTTTATGAAAATCAAGGTGACTTGGGTGAGCAATTCTTTATAGATGTTTTGGATGGTGATTACCAAGGTTACAAATACGCTAAACAATTGATTGGTATGTATAAAGATTTATGCCAAGCTTATTTAGTGAAAATTTATTCAATACAAAATCGCAAAGAAGATTTTGATTTAATCAAAGAAGATGTACAAAGATTCTATGATACAAAGTTGGGTAAACGTTATCTAACAGAGTTAAAGGTGAACATGAATTGGTTGAATAATAATGATGAAGTTATACAAATAGAAAGTAATCAAAACAAGGAGGATTAACTCCTTGTTTTCTACTTTATGAAATTCACAAATTGCCACAATATCAATTGGTATTTTATAGAACTCGTGGTAGAATAATTGAGCATAGAAGGAGGATGACAATGAAACTAATTGTAGGGTTAGGAAATCCCGGAAAAGAATATGAACACACACGACATAACGCAGGATTTGATGCAATAGATGAGCTCGCAAAACTTTGTCACACTTCTATTGATCAAAAAAAATTTAATGCCTTAATTGCACAGGTAAGGGTAGGGAATGAACAAGTCATTCTTATGAAACCACTTACCTATATGAATGCATCTGGTGAAGCTGTAATTCAAGCAGTAAATTTTTATAAGATTGAAACTAAAGACATTCTCATCATTCATGATGATTTAGATTTACCTGTAGGAAAACTTCGAATAAGAACACAAGGTAGTTCTGGTGGACAAAAAGGAATGCAAAGTATTATGAATCACTTACACTCGCAAGAGATTCAAAGAATTCGAGTAGGGATTGATAAGAACCCTTTGATTCCGATTGTAGATTATGTGTTAGGTAAAATACCAAAAGAAAGTAAAGCGGATTATCAAGACTCACTTATTAAAGCAGCGGAGGCTGCTTACATGAGTATCTCACATGACTTTAGTGAAGTTATGAACCGATATAACAAATCATGAAATCCTGGATACTAAAAGAATTTGAAAACAATCCAGCAGTCATTGATTGTACTGTTGGGAAATCACCAGTTACCTTTACATCATTTATTCAAGAAGCACTATTAATCGCAAGTAGTTATCAAAAGAAACCTAGACCCATGATTGTCATTGAAAAGAATTTATATTCGGCACAACGCCTGTATGAGAGACTGAGCACCCTCCTCCCTCAAGAGCAATGTGTCATTTTTAGCGTTGAGGAGTCACTACGTGTTGAAGCGATTGCCGCAAGTCCGGAGAATATGGCGAACAAAGTTGAGGCTTTATCATTATTACTAGAAAATCCAAATCGTATAGTTATTACACACGCATCTGCATGCGTAAGACAATTACCAAGTCCGCAACTATTTAGAGAAAGTTGTATTCAACTAAAAGTTGGTCAATCTATAAGTATGGATGAGCTAAAACGTAAATTAATCCAAAGTGGTTATTCTCAAGTATCTCATATTGATACACCTTTATGCTTTGCAGCAAGAGGGGGAGTATTGGACTTTTATTCGATGAATAATCCAATGCCTGTCCGCATTGAATTCTTTGATACAGAAATTGATCGTCTTTGTTACTTTGATATTCAAACACAACGAACTATTGAAAATATAAATGAAGTAACGTGTATTCCCGCAACTGATATTCTTTTTAGTGATGAAGATGTTGAAATGATAAGTACACGTGTTAATAATTTACTAGATTCATTAAACAATGATCAACTACGAGGCAAAGTAGAAATCGATCTACAATACCTAGAAAATCATATTCAAGATCATAGTTTATATCCATATATGAGTTTTCTTGATAAGACGAGTCATCTTCTAGAATACATGAATCATCCAAGTGTAATTGTTTCATCACTAGAAGAATGTCGTGAAGTATTACACCATGCATTGGAGGAAAATACGAGCTATCTACAAGAAATGGTTCAAGAAAATAAAGCGTTACCAAAGTTTAGTGTCATGCATGATTTTGAACGTATCTTAGATCATTATCCTATTCAAAATGTAGACCGTTACGATGATAACATATCAAGAATAAAAGAAATTAATTTACCAAAAGAAACAATGTCAGTACAAATAGGATTAATAAAGAAAAACATTCAACAAAAAAGATACTATTTTTGTTTGCGTGATTCAGAAATTAAACAAGTTATGGATGCTTGTATTGAACAAGGTGTTGAATACCATTTCTTACAAGAAAACGAACCAGCAGGGTTAGGTATCAACATTACTTTTGCATCCATCTATGAAGGATTTGAAGCAGAGTTAGAAAACCTAGAAGTTATCACTTCTGCAGAATTATTTGAAACAAGAAGAACTCAATCTAAATATACAAATAAATTCAAGAATGCTGAAGTATTAAAAAGTTACCAAGATTTAAAACCTGGCGATTATGTTGTACACAATCAACATGGTGTAGGACAATATATGGGACTTGAAACAAAGGAAGTACTTGGTGTACACAAAGATTTCTTAAAAGTTGTCTACAAAGGCAATGATGTTTTATTAGTACCTTTAGAACAATTTAGATTGGTTCGTAAATTTGTTTCTAGAGAAGGTGTTGTACCTAAACTACATAAACTAGGGTCAAATGAATGGACCACAACCAAAGCTCGTTTAAAAGAAAATGTAAATAACATTGCAGAACGTTTGATTCAGTTATATTCACATCGTGAAGATCATATAGGTTATGCATATGGTGAAGACAGTATTTATCAAAAAGAATTTGAAAATGATTTTGAATATGAATTAACCCATGACCAACAAACAGCGATTGACGAAGTAAAAAAAGACATGATGCAACCAAAACCAATGGATCGTTTATTATGTGGAGATGTTGGATTTGGTAAAACTGAAGTTGCGATCCGTGCAGCTTTTAAAGCAGTTAGCGAGGAAAAACAAGTTGCTTTCCTTTGCCCAACTACAATTCTTGCAAGACAACATGCAAAGACATTTACTAAGCGATTTAGAAATTATCCAGTAAACATTGAATTGATGAATCGTTTTGTATCACCAGGAAAACAAAAAGAAGTTATCAAAGGATGCAAAGAAGGAAATGTTGATATTTTAATTGGTACTCACCGCTTATTAGGAAAAGATATTAAGTTTAAAGATTTAGGACTACTTATTATTGATGAGGAACAACGCTTTGGGGTTGAACACAAAGAGAAAATTAAAGAATTAAAAGAATCAGTAGATGTACTATCACTATCTGCAACACCAATTCCAAGAACACTACAAATGTCACTCATTGGTATACGACAATTATCACAATTGGAAACACCACCAGATAATCGTGTATCTGTTCAAACCTATGTTGTAGAAAAAAACTTCTCTTTAATAAAAGAAGTGATTGAAAGAGAACTTGCTAGAAATGGTCAGGCATTCTATCTACACAACAATGTTGAAGAGATTTATCATACAGCACGAAAACTACAAGAACTAATTCCAGATGCACGTGTTGCAGTAGCACATGGACAAATGGGAAAAGAAGAAATAGAAGATGTTATGATGGGATTCACAAGTGGCGAAACTAATGTACTAGTCTGTACAACAATTATTGAAACGGGAATTGATATTCCAAATGCCAATACGATTTTAGTTGAACATGCTGAAAACTTTGGATTATCACAACTTTATCAAATCAAAGGACGTGTAGGTAGATCCAATCGATTGGCGTATGCATATCTTATGATACCAAGTAAGAAACAACTAACAGAAATTGCATCAAAGCGTCTACAAGCAATTAAAGACTTCACTCAACTAGGAAGTGGATATAAAATCGCAATGCGAGATTTGACCATACGTGGTGCGGGTGATTTACTTGGACCTGAACAATCCGGCTTTATTGATACAGTCGGAATTGATATGTACATTGAAATGCTAGAAGAAGCAATTCAAGAGAAGAAGGGTATCAAGAAGAAAGAAAGAAAAGAGAATGTCAAACCGAATGTTTCGGTAGACAGCTACATTCCAGAAATCTTTGCCCCAGATGATTTTGATAAGATTAGTATGTATCAAAAAATTGATGCAATTGAAACAGAAGAAGAATTAAGACACTTTGAAGATAAGATTCTTGATGAATTTGGTCAACTTCCAAAATCAGTAAAAGTATTATTTGAGAAGAAACGACTAGAAATACTCATTAATTCTGAAGATGTAGATAAATATAGAGAAGTCAAAGGACAAGTTGAGATTGTATTTTCACAAATGTTTAGTGCACATGTAGATGGGGTAAAACTCTTTGAAATCTTTACAACCATCTCAAAAGATATTACACTACGGTATACAGACCAAAAAATTATTGTGAAATTACCAAAAGTAAATGATGGTCTACGACTTGCGATAGAAGTATTAGTTAGAAGTAAAGAGGCAAAGAAAAATGAGAATTGATAAATATCTAAAAGTATCTCGTATTCTAAAACGAAGAACAATCTCCAAAGAGTTAGCTCTTCATCAAAGAATAGAGGTTAATGGAAAAGCAGTTAAACCTTCATATGATGTAAAAGTTGGAGACCAAATAACAATTACATTTGGACAAAGACAGATGAGTGTTAAGGTATTAGAGACAATGAATTTCTCAAAGAAAGCAGATGCACCAATGATGTATGAAGTCATCGATGAAAAATGGATTGATGATACATCTTGCGAAGAAGAAAATCAAACTCTATAATAGAGGTATCTCGAAAGGAGGATGTCAATGACACAACAACCAGTTCGTCGAAGAGTTGTTAAGCGAAAGAAACCTAAAAGAACAATGCGACCACTTACAAAATTATTGTGTATTGCGGTTATTCTCTTTTCATGTTGGTTAATCTTTGGTGTGGTACAAGAAATTGGTACAACATTCGCACTTCAAAATCAATTGAAAGAAGTAAAAGTTAAACTTGAAACAGTAAAAGATGAAAATGATTATCTTGTTTCTCAACGAGATAAATTAGCGGACCCGAATTATGTACAAAGTTATGCAAGAGGAAATTACATGTTGACAAAAGATGGAGAAAAAATATATTACCTTCCATCAAAAGATAAATAGAATTAATAAGCGATGTAACATAGATTACATCGTTTTCTTTTGTATTCATAAGTAAGAGTAGACTATAATAAATTATAAAGATACAAATAAAAGGAAAGATAAATGGTAATACAATGAGTACATATCAAATTTATTTTAGCCCAACACAACATACCGAACGTATTACGGAAATAATTACAAATACTTTTGAATCATCTAGCAAAATTGATTTAACGGATAAAATGAGTGCTACAAGTAAAATATTTTCTGAAGAAGATATTTGTATTATT
>NZ_JAVWNC010000035.1:0-23156 GCF_036637135.1 Anaerorhabdus sp.
GAAAAGGTTTAGTCAAATGACTAAACCTCGTGTTGGTTTGCTACTTCTTTTTTGTATTCTTCTAATTCTTGATCATTGCAATAAATGTAATGACCAGGTTTGATTTCTTTCATTGAAGGCTTATCCTGTTCATAATTATGAGATTCAGGTTCATAATCATGACGTACCCTTACTTTTTCACTTCTAGGGTCAGGTTTTGGAATTGCAGATAGTAGAGATTTTGTATATGGGTGCAATGCATTTACATACAATTCTTCTGCTGGTGCAAGTTCAACAATTTTACCTTTGTGCATAACTGCAATACGGTCAGAAATATAACGAACCATTGACAAGTCATGAGCAATGAATAAATAAGTTAAACCCAATTCACCTTGAAGTTCTTTTAATAAGTTAACTACTTGAGATTGAATTGAAACGTCTAGTGCTGAGATAGGTTCATCACAAATTACAAGTTTTGGATTTGTAATAAGTGCACGAGCAATTCCAATACGTTGACGTTGTCCACCAGAGAATTCATGAGGATAACGTCCAGCATGTTCTCTGTTCAATCCTACTTTTTCAAGGATTGTATAAACAAGTTCATCTCGTTCTTCTTTTGTTTTAGCAATTTTATGGATATCAATTCCTTCAGCGATAATATCTTTAACACTCATACGAGGATTTAAACAAGCCATAGGGTCTTGGAAAATCATTTGCATATTACGTGTTACAAAAGCTTTCTCTTCTTTAGAAATCTTACCAGTTATCTTCTTACCATCAAACAACACGTCACCATCAGTGATGTTATACAATCTTATAATTGAACGACCAATCGTTGTCTTACCAGATCCTGATTCTCCAACAAGACCAAATGTTTCACCTTGATATATTTCGAATGAAACATCATCAACAGCTTTCACTACATTTTTCTTGTCTAGTTTAAAATATTGCTTAATGTGATCGACTTTTAATAATACATTCTTTTCCATTTTAAACTATCCTTTCTTCAGCATACTATCAATGCGTTGTTGAATTTGAATTGGCTTTTCAACTTTTGGCGCATATGGATGTAATAACCATGTAGCAGCATAATGTGTTTTGCTTACATTGAAGTAAGGAGGTTCAAACATGAAGTCAACCTTCATGGAATATTCACTTCTTAATGCAAATGCATCACCCTTTGGTGGGTTAATCATTTGAGGTGGAGCACCTGGAATTGCATATAATTTGTGTTCCTTAGATTGGAACGCAGGGATTGAAGCTAATAAGCCCCAAGTATATGGATGTTGAGGATTGTAATAAACTTCATCTACAAGTCCTGCTTCAACAACTTTTCCTGCATACATAACAGCAACACGGTCACTCATGTTAGCAACTACCCCTAAGTCATGGGTAATGAAGATAACAGATACACCTAATTTAGTTTGAAGATCTTTAATTAATTCTAGAATTTGTGCTTGAGTAGTAACATCAAGTGCTGTTGTAGGCTCATCACAAATTAAGATTTTTGGATTACATGACAATGCAATTGCGATTACAATACGTTGTCTCATACCACCAGAGAATTGATGAGGATATTGTTTATAACGCTTTTCAGGGCTATCAATTCCTACCATTGTGATTAATTCAATTGCTCTAGCTTTAGCTTGTTCTTTGCTCATGTGTAAGTTTTGGATTAATGATTCTGTAATTTGACGTCCAATTGTCATAACTGGGTCAAGAGAAGTCATTGGATCTTGGAATACCATGGCAATGTCTTTACCTCTAAATTTAGCCATTTCGTTTTCATGAAGTTTTAATAAATTAGTGCCTTTATATTCAACTTCACCACTTTCGATAACAGCATTATCAGCAAGTAATCCCATGATTGTTTTTGAAGTAACTGATTTACCACAACCAGATTCACCAACAATCGCAAGGGTTTCACCTTCATATAATTCTAAATCAATACCACGAACAGCTTTAACTAAACCGTTATGAGTTTTAAATGAAACACGAAGGTTTTTAATATTGAGTACTCTTTGCTTTTCCATATTAATTCCCTCCTAATTTCCACGCATACGTGGATCAAGTGAATCACGTAATCCATTTGCGAGTAAGTTAATTGATAACATTAAGATTGATAGAACAACACATGGAATGATTAGTTGGTATACATAAGTCATTGCCCCATAAGTTGTACCTAGAGCATTATCAATCATTGTACCTAATGAAGGTGTCTTAACATTCATACCAATACCAATAAATGCTAGGAATGCTTCATAGAAGATTGCATTTGGAATTGAGAATGATGCCATAACAACGATTTGTGCAACTACGTTAGGAATCAAATGCTTCATAATTAATCTGAATGGACTTGCACCTAATGTTCTTGCAGCTAGTACGAATTCTTGATCTCTTAAACGTAAGAATTGAGCACGAACCATACGAGCAACACCTATCCAACCGGTAAGGGCAATCGCAATGGCTATAGGAACAATTCCTGGTTCAAGGAACATGAATAGAATAAATAAAATAACGATAGATGGTATACCATATAAAATTTCAGTAATACGCATCATAATGTCATCGAGTCGTGTACCACCGTAGAAACCAGCAATACCTCCATAAATAACACCAATAAGAACATCAATTAACGCAGCATAGAAACCGATTAATAACGAAATACGAGCTCCATACCATAAACGTGTCCAAATATCACGACCAATTTGGTCAGTACCAAAATAGAAATATTGGTTATCTAAACCTTTAATCTTGTAAGTAAATTCTTTGATTTTAACATATTCAACACCATCACGAGTATACTTATCAATAACCTTATATTCATCAGGTTGATAATCAGTCGCTAGACGAGCTTCTGTTGTTTCCTTAATTAAAGTACCATCCATGAACCCAATGTTCTCAAGAACAGGAACTCTAGGTGGTAATTGCGTAACTTGTGTTTGATTCTTACTTACTGCCTTATTTAAATCATAAGGTGAAGTCATTGGTGCAACTATTGCCATTAATACCATTAATACAATAACAATCATTGATCCAACTGCGAATTTATTTTGTAACAATCTTAAGAAAGCATCTTTCCAGAATGTTAATGGTTTTTTCATTAAACCTTCAGCATCTCCAAGATTTGCTTTTTCAAAGACGAAATCTTCTTTTTTAACTTCTACTTCTTGAATTGTATTGTTTTCAACAACTTGATTTTTATTTTTATTTAGCCAACTCATTTTTTGTCACCTCCACTTAAGCGGATTCTTGGATCGATAACTCCATATAATAAATCTACTATTAGCATAGTAACAACGAACATTAAGCTATACAGTAATTCTGATGCTAGTGTTACAAATGTATCCTTAACATTGATTGATTTAATTGTAAGCTGACTTAATCCTGGAACTCCGAAGAATTTTTCAACAACAATACTACCTGTCATTAACGAAACAACCATAGGTCCCATAATAGTAATAATAGGTACTAAAGCATTTCTAAATGCATGTCGTGTAAATACTTGACGTTTATTTAATCCTTTAGCACGAGCTAATAAAATATAATCTGTGTTATATACTTCTACTAGTTCTGTACGCATATATCTTGAAATACTTGCGATAACACCAAACGAAAGTGAAATAACTGGTAATGTTAACGAAACAAGTTCATCAATTGCAGTTACACCTTTAATTGGGTCAGCTTTCGTGAATACCAACGGTATAAACGAGAAATAATCTTGACGCAAGATCAATAAAACCATCGCGACAACGAATGCCGGCACTGATACCCCGACAACGGCTATAATCGTGTTGAAATAATCCCAGAACCGATTTCGATTTAAAGCCGCTAAAGCTCCTAAGAAAATTCCGATTGCTGATCCTACAAATAATGAAATTACTCCTAGTTTAATTGTGATTGCTAGTGGTTCTGCAACCATATCTTTAACTGGGTAATTTTTAATCATTACGATTGATTCCCCTAAATCTCCTTGTAACACATTAGAAAGATACATACCATATTGCGTTAATATTGGTTTGTCTAATCCGTATTTCTCTTCTAATTGAGCACGTAAAGTAGGAGTAATTTTTGGGTTACTAAATGGTGATCCTGGAGTAATCTTTAATAATAAGAACAAAATTGTCATTATTAAAAAGAGTGTTATCAACATTTGCCCAATTCTTTTTAGTACATACTTGAACATTTTACTTCCCTCTCTATCTTATATATTTCTTAATTTACTAATGTCTATTATCATATTCTACAATAATAGAGATTAGTAAACAAGAAAAAATCATAGAAAAGAGCGCTACACGCGTGCAGCGCTCTTTAATAAACATAGTTATTCTTATTTCTTAGAAATACCAAGTTCTTCCATACCAGCTTCCCAGTATTTTAGAGCTTCTTCAGTATTGTAGTGCATATATCCTTCACCACGAGCTGCTTCATATGGTTCACCCTCAAAAGTTGAGAAGTTAGCAGGTACGAAGTAGTCAGAAGGGATGCTTCCATTCTTATCTAATTCATAAGCAATAAATGCTTTATCAAATGCTAATGCTAATGCTTTACGAACATTTAAGTTATCAAGTAATGGGTTTCCACCATTTTCTTGGTCATATTCTTCAACAACGCCATTTGCATTTCCAACATTTATCATGAAGTAGAATGTAGATGCTTCTGTGAATGAGAAAGTACGTGGATCATCTTTAAATTGTTCAACGAATTCACCACTTAATCCAACACGGTCGATAGCTCCGTCATTGAATAATGCAACACCTGTAGCTGGATCGTATTGTTCGATTACACGGTAAGTTACACCTGGAATCTTAACAACGTCAGCATCCCAGTAGTTATCATTCTTAGTCCAAATAACTTCACTTGAATGATCCCATTTGCTTAAGTAGAAAGGTCCATTACTTAAGAATGTATCAAGAGTAGTACCATAAGTAGCACCCTTTTCTTCAGCGAATTCAGCTGGAACTGGTAAGAAAGTTCCAAATGTCATTAATGATTCAAAATAAGGAACATTTTCTGAAACTGTAACTGTTAATGTTTTGTCATCAACTGCTTTGTATTCAGTGATTTTTGCGATGTCTTTCATGAATTTGTATTGTGCAACAGAATCTTCTGCAAATACACGGTCCCAAGCGTAAACGAAATCGTTTGCAGTAACAGGACGTACAACTTGACCTTTTGAATCGATCCAGTTTGCATCATCACGTAAATTGAAAGTCCAAGTCATTGTAGCTTCATCAAAATTCCATTCGTTAGCAACACCTTCGATAGCAGAACCTTCTGCTTCACCTGGGATTAATAATCCTTCAGCTAGGTTTCCTAAGTTAAGGAATGATACAGCATCAGTTGCAAGCATTGCATCTAATGATGGTAGTTTTTCTGTTTCAAGTAAGTTGATTGTAGTACCGTCAGCTTTTGTAGCCCATTTGTAACTATAATCAAATCCGATTGAGTGTTTGATAATTCCTTTTACATCTGGGTTTTGAACCATAGTTCCACCACGTTGGTAAACTGGAATTAATACTCCATCTTCAAGTAATACTTTTTCTGCAGCTTGTAAATCAGCAAATGCTGTAGCAGGATCTTTATCAGCTCCATTTACTAAATTTGTGTATTCTTCACTTGCGTAACCAATTTCATTGTATTCACTGCCGATCTTCCACATGTCTAAGAATGTAGTAGGCCATGCATAGTCAGGAGACCATCCTGAGAATGAAATTTCGAAATCCCCTTCAGTACATTTTTGTAATTTTTCAGCAAAAGGAAGTGTATCGATTACGAATTCTACTGGATAATCTCCAAATAATTCTTCCCATTGTTGAACAACGTATTCCATAAGTACTGTAGCAGTTTTGCTTTCGTAGTTAAGGACACGAATTGTGTAAGTCTCGTTACTTGATGTTCCGCCGTTGTCAGCTGGTTTGCTTGAACAAGCAGCAGTACTTAGCACTAGACCTAATGTAAGTAATGCTAAAACTAACTTTTTCATTTCTTTCCCTCCGTCAAATCAATACATAGATTTGTTACTATATTTTAATGTATTTACAAGTCAAAAGTCAACAAAAGATGAAATATTTTTCACAAATTATTTATGAAACTTTTTACATTTTTCACAATTCTTTCATTTTTACATTTAATATTTCACATATACATCAAATGATATACACATTCTAATGTGCTAAAATGGTAAATATAACAATGGAGGAAGACAACATGAAAGAACTTACAAAAATAGCTTTAGCTTCTTCCTTAAAGAAAATGTTGAATTACAAAACACTTGATAATATCACCGTAACTGACATTGCGGAAGATTGTGAAGTTAACCGTCAAACCTTTTATTATCACTTTCAAGATATTTATGCCTTGCTTGATTGGATCTTTATCAGTGAAACCAAAGCCGCAATACAATCTGAAGTCAATTATGCGAATTGGTCCAAATGTCTAGAAAATGTATTCGCTTATATGCTCGAAAACAAAAACTTCTTCATTAATGTATACCACTCTGTTAGTAGAGAAGTTATTGAACGTTATCTCTATGACATACAAAATCATTATTTAGATATAGTTATAAGTGAATTAGACCAAGATAAAATTTTATCTATCGAGGATAAACGATTTATTGAACGCTTCATTGCCTACGCCATAGTTGGAACAATCCTTGAATGGATTAAGAATGGTATGCAAACCGATTACCACCTTATTACTAAACGGATACAAAGAATTATGTCCGGTGATATTCTAAAATACATGGTTTGATATACAAATGAGGAACTTTGTCTAAATATTAGACATCGTTCTTTTTTTGTATATTTTTTATCCTTCCTTAACGAACTATGATGGTTTCATAAACAAGGAGGAATTATTTATGTATTATTCAAATGGAAATTATGAAGCATTCGCAAAACCACAAAAACCAAAAGATGTAGATTTAAAATCTGCTTACTTTGTAGGTAGTGGCCTTGCATCTCTTGCAGGTGCTTGTTTCTTAGTTCGTGATGGTCAAATGAAAGGCGAGAACATTCATATCTTTGAGGAATTAAACATCGCTGGTGGAGCTTGTGATGGGATAAATGACCCCAACAAAGGATTCATTATACGTGGTGGTAGAGAAATGGAAGATCATTTTGAATGTCTATGGGATTTATTTCGTTCCATCCCTTCTCTTGATACACCTGATGCATCAGTACTTGATGAGTTTTATTGGCTTAATAAGAAAGATCCAAATTATTCCTTATGTCGAGCTACCCTCAAACAAGGTGAAGATGCAAAAACAAACAACAAATTCAATTTGTCACAAAAAGGTTCAATGGAAATCACAAAATTATTCATGACTAAAGATGAAGACTTATATGATAAAACAATTGATGATGTTTTTGATGAAGAATTTTATAAATCCAATTTTTGGTTGTATTGGCAAACAATGTTTGCATTTGAAAAATGGCATAGTGCATTAGAAATGAAACTATACATTCAACGTTTTATTCATCATATTGGGGGATTACCTGATTTCTCTGCACTTAAATTTACAAAGTATAACCAATATGAATCCTTAATCTTACCCATGATGAAATATCTAGAAGCTCACCATGTTAACTTTATATACAACACAAAAGTAATCGATGTACAATTTGAAACTAAACAAAATAGTAAACGCGCAAAACAAATTATCATTGAACAAAATAACCAATTAAGCCAAATTGATTTATTAGATACAGATCTTATCTTTATTACTAATGGTAGTTGCACAGAAAACTCTTCCCTTGGAAATGATGAACATGCCCCTGTATTAAATACTCAGCCTGGTGGATGTTGGGAATTATGGAAAAAGATTGCGCAACAAGACCCTTCATTTGGACATCCAGAAAAATATTGTACTGATATTGAAAAAACAAATTGGGAATCCGCAACAATCACACTTAATGACAACACAATTACGCCTTATATAGAAAAGATATGTAAACGTGATCCTCATAGTGGTAAAGTTGTAACTGGTGGTATAGTTACTGTCAAGGATTCAAGTTGGTTGTGTAGTTGGACTATCAATCGTCAACCTCATTTTAAATCGCAACCCGATAATAAAATTGTAATATGGTTCTATGGTTTATACACGAATGTTCCAGGTGATTACATGAAGAAGCCAATGAAGGAATGTACTGGTAGAGAAATTACAATGGAGTGGCTATACCATTTAGGTGTACCTACAGACCGTATTAGTGAATATGCAAAGAATACAACATGTATACCTTGTATGATGCCTTATATTACCGCATTCTTCATGCCCCGTACTAAAGGTGATAGACCATATGTAGTTCCAGAGGGTGCAATCAATTTTGCATTCATTGGTCAATTTGCCGAAACAACACGAGATTGCGTATTCACGACAGAATACTCTGTAAGAACTGCAATGGAAGCTGTATATACATTGCTTAATATAGATAGAGGTGTTCCTGAAGTATTTGCATCTTGTTATGATGTACGTTATCTATTAGATGCAACATCTAAAATGATGGATGGCGAAAAAATTACAAGTTTAAAAATGCCTCCTATTTTGAGATTAGTAGAGAAAAAAGCTTTCAAGAAAATACAAGGAACAATCATTGAAGAATTACTTGAACGTTATAAACTTTTATAATGACAAACAAGTGAATATTAAATAATTAATCTTTTCTTACTTCGTTGATGTTCATTAAATCATATAAAATAAAAATGATCTTACACACTATTGTGAAAGGTCATTTTTAAATGTAATCTCAATTCTATTGGATGATAAATCTTGTTTTAAATTCTCAACGTTATTCATCGTCCCTAATTTTGTATAGGAATAACTATTTTGAAATGATTCATAAAATAAAACTAAACAATTATTCCCATATAACATAAAATCACCTGTTTCAATATTTCCCGGACGATATACTTGAATAGGAAGTGCCGCATCTAAATAGAAGTACTTTTCATTTTGATTTAAATCATCCATTTGAATTGTTAACGGAAGTAACTCAACAAACTTTTTTGAAGTATCATTATCTTCCAAAGAAATTTCATATATGTTCCCATTGATTGTCGCACTGATTTTCATCTCTATTACCTTGTTATCATCTTTAAGATCATTGTTCATCTTTTCTGTATCCGTATTTACAGTATTATTATTTATACAACTTACTAACAGGAAACAACAAACAAGAATGAATATGATTTTAAAAGAGTTGCGAATCATATTCCTTTTCCTAGAGCATATGATTCCTCTAGATAATGTTGGTGTTGTTTAATATCTCCAATATCTGTAACACCGATTGCTTTTACTACTCCTTTAAGAGATGATTTTTCATAACATTCCACCCAACCTTTTAAACCTTGAATTGCATAATCCATTGCGGTATCCTCTTCCTCAGCTGCAGACGCTAGGAAATAAATATCCCTAAACTTATATTCCTTTGGAAACATTGCATTCATACGATCTAATAATGTTTTCATTTGACCACTCATTTCATAGTAATAAATTGGTGTTGCGAACACAACAACATCACTATTTAACACAGCATCTTCTATTGCATTCACATCATCTTTGATAGCGCAGAAACCATTATTTTGACATGTTAAACAGCCTTTGCAAAAATGAATCGTTTTATCAATTAAACTAATCATCTTTACATCATGTCCTGCATCTTTTGCACCTTTGTAAAATTCATTTGCTAGTAACTCAGAATTACCATTCTTTCTTAATGTTGTTGAAATAATACATACTTTCTTAGTCATATACGTTCTCCTTTTACATCTTTAGTATAGTTGACCTTCAAAAATCATTCCAATACTTATTACACATGGTCAAGCATACATAAAAAGCATATGTACAATCCCACTTATAACAAGTAAAATATAGACAATATAACGAGGTAAAAAAATGAAATATAAAAATTTTATTTGGGATTTTGATGGAACTTTATTCGATAGTTATCCTGCAATGATTGAATCATTCATGCTTGCTTTAAAAGAAGAAAATATTGAAGAGAATCCTCAAACAATTGAAAGACTAATGAAAGTATCTGTATCCACAGTGATTGAATATATTCACAAGAAATATGAATGCTCTACTGAATTTGTTAATCGCT
Source organism: Anaerorhabdus sp. (assembly GCF_036637135.1). Classification (GTDB taxonomy): domain Bacteria; phylum Bacillota_I; class Bacilli_A; order Erysipelotrichales; family Erysipelotrichaceae; genus Anaerorhabdus. Next base: position 10,083 of record NZ_JAVWNC010000035.1, read on the forward strand.
TTAATGAAATAAGAAAACAGATTGAGATAGATATGTGTATTCCTTATGTAGATGCAATAGAAACATGTCAAAGAATTGTAGATGAAGGTGGTAGAAATTTTATTTTTACACATCGTGGTAACTCAACAATTGAATTACTAGAAAGACATAACATGGGATATTTATTTACTGAATGTATTACAAAAGAAAATGGATTTGAAAGAAAACCAAATCCAGAGGGTATAACCTATTTAGTAAGTAAATATAATTTAGATAAGGAAGACACCATCATGATTGGAGATCGTGAACTAGATATCCAAGCTGGTGTACAAGCAAAAATAAAAACCTGTTATTTCAACAATGAAAATAAGCCTGCAATAGATTATGCTACTTTGACAATCTCGACGTTGAATGACTTATTAACTAGTGACCTGATAAAACAATAGTTTATATCCGTTCTATAAGAAAAAAGAGCTAATGCTCTTTTTCTAAATTGAATTGCCATCCAACACCAAACTTATCTGTTACAAAACCATATAATCCACTAAAGAATGTTTCACCTAATGGCATGATTATAAATCCATCTTGAGCTAACTTATTAAACCAATTCGTTAGTTTTTTTTCATCTTTTGAATTAATGAGAATGCTTAAGTTATTTCCTACTATATATTCCATTCCTGGCATGGTATCAGAGAATCTTAATTGGCTTCCTTCTACCGTGATATTTGCATGAATTACTCTTTCCTTAACTTCATCTGACATTGGAAACCCTGGATTACTTGGCATTTCTTTAAATTTCGTGATTGTTGCATCTACATCAAAAATAGTTGCATAATAGTTCACTGCTTCAAGACAATTTCCATCAAAATTAAAATATACATCTACACTCATTTTTTTATCTTCTCTTTCTTTTTTAAACCTACTTGTATCCAATTAATTGCATAAGGTGAGGTACAACCTTTAGCTACTTTCATCTCTTTATAAACTCCTAATTTCTCACCAATATTTAAACACTCATCAGTATATTTAGGATAGTTTATTCCTATTTCACATAGTGCTCTATTCATTGTTTCTTGTTTCTTTGGTGTTGCATTTTGTAGTTCTTTACTAATTATCGTTAAATAGTTTTCGATTGTTTGATCATCTACATTTATCTTAAGCAATGACTTAACAACTAAATACCATCCTCCGCGACCTAAAATATCTTGTGTACTTTGAATCCATTCATTCTTATAAATATCATAATCTTCACGCTGGAATACAACATAATCAACATATTCATCCATGAGATAACAGAAATTAATTTCATTCGCAATCTTTTCGATTTCTTTTTGATTCATCTCATTTGAATCCATAATCATCACAGCTAACATCTTTGCATCTAAGTTATTCTCATTCCACAACGAAATAGCGAGTTGATGATCTTTACCTATTTCAATCGCAAGCTTTCTTAAAACTGTCATGGGTACCCCATACTGAGGTAATGAATTCCCATTTCTTTCATTAACCTTAATTCTCGTTGGATTAGACTGCATTTGTAAGTAATTTAATATTTCTTCCTTTGTTTTCATCCAGTCACCTTCATTCATCTTCTAGTTTATTTATAGCATGTCGATTTCAGACCTACAACAAATATGATTTAAGAAAAAAAGAAGATTTCTCTTCTATTTTTTATTTAATAAATAGTATTGTTTAATACAACTAAACGTTGTATCACTTAGTACATGTTCAATGCGACATGAATCTTGATATGCAGTCTCTTCATCAACGCCTAATCCCATCAAAACTTGTGCAATCATTTCATGACGTTCATATACCTTCTCAGCTACATCAATTCCTTTATCTGTTAATGTTATATATCCATTCCCATCAACATTGATATAACCATTTTCTCTAAATTTTTTCATTTGTTCACTTACAGATGGCTTAGAAAAGCCCATTTCATTTGCAATATCAATTGAACGAACATGTGTTTTCTTTTTATGCAATATCAAAATCGTTTCCAAATAGTTCTCTGCAGATTCTTGTATTTTCATATGGACCTCCAATGTTCTAACTTCTTTGAGTATAACATAAGAGAAATTCTTATTCAAACCACCTACTTATATCTATATGCTGCACCATAAACCGGTAATAAAATACTACCAAAGGTAAGGGTATATAGTAGTGACTTTAACACTGAGAATGAAAAAAGCTGGTATGCACTATATAGATAAACAAGAATCGGAGATACGATAAGCAAAAATGCACATCCTATGCATATAGCACTAATGATATATTGCCAATTGTTATTATTTAAAACTAACCCTGTCAAATGCATTTTAATCCCACCTCTTGCGTAGAAATTTAATTTGTATTGATCATAGTATACCGGTAGTTTAGCTTTTACAAAGAACGTAAAATAGCTTAAGAAGATAAATGATAATAGAACTATTGTTCTTAAATCATTTACCAAATCTGTTGGAATAAATTGATGCATATAGAGATAATAAAATTCAAATATTGCAACTAGAATTGAAACTAAGAAAAGTAAATTCCTTTTGTGCTGACGATTTTGTTGCTTTAGTGTATCTTCCGCAACGATTTGTAGTGAATTATTTAAAATAGTATCCACTTTTTCAATTTCTAGTTTTGCATCTTTTTCTATTCTTTCGCCTTGGTATAGTTCCGTTAGTGATATTTCTAGAACTGATGATATTGGACCTAATAAAGTGATATCGGGAAATGATAAACCTCTTTCCCATTTACTTACAGCCTTATCTGATACACCAATCTTTTCTGCAAGTTCTTTTTGAGTGATATTTCTTTCTTTTCTCAACTCTGTTAAAAATTTTCCAAATTTCTCATTATTTATTGTTTCCATCTGCTTCCTCCCTCTCTAAGCATAATCAATTTATTTTATTTTTCAATCGACTATCAGTAGAATAAGGATAACTTGCTCATTTATAGACAATACAATATACTATGCTTATCGAAAGGAGTGATGTTTTGTGAAATTGTATACATTAAACGCAGGGAGGATCTGTGTTAAATAATCCTCACAATCAAATGGAGGAAAATATGATTGAATTAAAAGAAATATGTTTTGATAATTTTTGGAATGTTATTGAACTCGATGTTTATGGTAACCAAAAGGATTTTGTTGCATCAAATGCTATATCAATAGCACAATCCTATGTTCAACCCGAGTATAGTCCTGAAGCAATTTATATCGATAATCAACTTGTTGGATTCACTATGACAGGTATTGATCGTGATGATCATGAATATTGGATTGCACGTTTAATGATTGATAAACAATTTCAAGGACATGGCTATGGTCGACAAGCTTTAGAGCATATCATCAATAAAATTAAGAAAGATACATCGAAACATTGTATCTATTTAGGAGTAGAACCTGAAAATCACATTGCTGTAAAATTTTATCAAGATTATGGTTTTGAATGTACAGGTCAAATTTGTGGTCATGAGCAAATTATGATTCTCAAATACTAAGCAATCTTCGGATTGCTTTTCATTTATATTGAATTAATTATGCTAATTTTTTCTTAAAATCATTCTCATTTTTTCAATTGCTTTCATTGAATCTTCTTAGAAAACTGATTAGAAAGAAGCTTTTCACATTTAACGCAATGAACGAGCAACTTTTTATTTACATCTCATTGTAGTTTCTTTCTTGCTGTAATAGAAAAGAGCCTTTCGGCTCTTTGATTAACGCATATAATAAGGTTTAACGTAAGCTGGAATTCCATTTTCCATGATAATTACTGGTTCACCTTGAATAAGTGGACGCATGTAATCGTATGCCTCAGGAGCAAGACCGCGGTAGTTTGGAAGAATCCATTCCGTTGGGAAATTCTTGACATGATTAGCTACATTGGAAGCATCAGTCGCAAAGAATTCAACATCATATTCAGTTATATCTTTACGTTTAACTCCAACCATTTTACCAGTGAATGCTTTATCCACTGATCTCATGTGTGCACTCATACCAAGTTTGAAACTCTCTTCAACATCCACTAATGATTGTTCAGAAGCATGACATCTTTGTGCAGTTGATAAATCTTGAACTTTACAACGAGAAGCTACCCCTGATTCAAGAATTAAATTTTTAAGTGCATTACCAGCTCCACCTAAGATTGCATGGCCAAAACCATCATTCTTTGCTTCACCCGCTGCAAGATAAGTTCCATCAGGGTAACGAACACCTTCAGAAACAACTACATAACATTTATTCTTTTCAAGAATACACTTCTTAACTTCAGCTAAGAATACTTCTTTGTTAAACGCTTGTTCTGGAAGAACTACCAAGTCAACAATTCCACTTAGGCAACTTGCTGCAGCAAGCCATCCAGCATCTCGACCCATTGTTTCAAGAACAAATACTTCTTGACGAGTATAAACATTAACATCTAACCAAGTTTGCATAGCTGTAGTCGCAATAAACTTAGCTGCAGATGCAAATCCTGGACAATGGTCAGTAACCATTAAGTCATTATCTACAGTTTTAGGACATCCTACAAAACGACGATTTATAATCTCTTTTGCTGCCGCATATTCACTTAATGCAGCAACCGTATCCATTGAATCATTTCCACCTATGTAGAATAATGTTTCAATGTCATATTTTTCCATAACTTGAAATAACTTTTCGAAATCTTGTACAGTTTCTCTTTTTAATTTATAACGGCATGAACCTAAAGCACTAGATGGAGTTTGACAAAGAATACGATTCTCGTTTTCACTCATGTGCGTTAAATCCACAAGTCTTTCACTCAAAATTCCTTCGATACCATTAAGTCCACCATAAACAGTATCATAAAATGGGTTTAATTGATTTGCTTTTACAATACCAGCTACTGTTGCATTAATAACTGATGAAGGTCCTCCTGATTGTGCTACTAAACAATTTGACATCTTAATTTCCTCCTAAATCCCAAAATCATTATACACTATAGATTAACCCTTTTATCAAGATTTGTTAAACCTTTCACGAAAACTCACTTAACTCTTCCCATTTTTGCATCAAATGATTTATCTCATTATGAATTTGATCAATTTCATCATCTAATACATTCATTTTCTCATAATCATGATAGTATTCTGGATCAAATCTAAGTTCTCTTTTCGATTCTAAAATTGCTTCTTTTTCACTAATTAAAACCTCTAACTTCGCAATCTCTCGTTTCGCATTAATCGGCTTAATCTTCGGTTTTTCTTCTTCCACATGAATTTTTGGAGTTTGCTTCACTTCTTCTTGTTTATTTCCATGATCCAAGTATTCTTCATATCCATAGGGATAGAAATGTGCACCTTTATCATCGAGTAATAATACTGAAGTCGCAATCTTCTTGATAAAATATCGATCATGAGACACAAAGAGAATTGTCCCTTCAAATCCATTAAGTGATTCTTCTAATGCTTCTTTTCCTTGTATATCTAAATGATTTGTCGGTTCATCCAAAACCAAGAAGTTTGAATGCTTAAGTAAGAGTTTTGCAAAAGATAATCTAACTTTTTCACCACCACTTAAAACATCTACTGTTTTAAATACTTCATCCGAACTGAATAAGAATTGTCCTAATACTGAACGTACTGTTGTTCGGTCTAAATCTGGATAATCATCCCAAAGTTCTTCTAATACTGTTTTATTTGTATTAAATTGTGCCAATTGTTGATCAAAATAACCAACATCGATTTGATGTCCTAATAAATAATTACCTGATAATGCAGGAATGATTCCCATTACTGTTTTTAAGAAAGTTGACTTACCTGTACCATTTGCACCTAATATTGCAATACGTTGCCCAGATAACACTTCTAAACTAATCTTGCTTAATGGTTGATCGTATCCAATTACTAAATCTTCAACTTCAAGAACTCGTTTACCACCTTTTGCATGTGGCGTAAAATGCGCGTGAAATGTTCTTGTATTTCCTTCTTGTGGCTTTTCGATTCGATCCATCCGATCTAAAAATTTAATTTTTGATTGAGCAAATGCTGCTTTATTCTTCTTATATCTAAATTTTTCTATTAATGTTTCTAATCTTTCAATTTCTTTTTGTTGACGAATATAAGCTTGTCCTTGTTTTTCATATTCAATTTTCTTTTGTTCAACATAGGATGAGTAGTTTCCAATATATTTACTCATTTCTCCATATTCAATTTCATAAACAACTTCAGCTAATTGGTCCAAGAAAGTTCTATCATGAGAAACAAGAACGACTGCTTTTTCGTATCGTTTTAAATATCCTTCAAGCCATTCAATTGTCTCTAAGTCTAAGTGGTTAGTGGGCTCATCCAGTAACAAAATATCAGGCTTACTCAACAACAACTTAACAAATGCAAGTCTTGTTCTTTGCCCTCCTGAGAAAGTTTCAATTAATCGGTTAAGCTCATCAGGTGCAAACCCAAACTTTGTAAAAACTTGAAGCAATTCAGACTGGTAATTATAACCATTCATATGCTCGAATTTTTCTTGTACTTGAGCAAATTTTTCTAGTATTTTTTCCGAATGATCTGTTGTCATTTTTTCGGTAATTTCATCTAATTCAGCTTTACAATCAAAGATGGGTTGAAACACAATGTTCATCTCTTCTTGAACTGTTCTTTTTTCATCACTAAAAGTTGTTTGTGCTAAATAACCTATTGAAATACCATTCATCTGATGAACAGTACCCCTGTCCAATTCAAGTTCGTGAGTAATACATTTCATTAGGGTTGATTTACCACAACCATTTCTTCCGACTATCGCAATCTTTTCGGTATTTTTTATTTCAAACTGGATGTCTTCGAAGACTGTTTGAGCTCCAAAGTATTTACATCCTTTATTTATTTGGTAAAGCATATCATTCTCCTATAGTTCAATATCTACAATATGTTTTGGTGCTCTTTTATCGACTGGAGGTAAAGTATTATAACTTGGTGCAATTGCTGTACATAAATATTCATGTGGGTGATTCGCAATTGGTAACATCGTATCCTCAAATTTAACATATTGCACAGGAAATATGTCGTCCTTCTTGAAGATAAATGGATGTAGTGGCGTTTTAAATGTCCATGTTAAGTCAAAACCAATATACTTAGACCCTTTATTTAAATTACCATAAAGTCTTGCATTCGACATAAACCAGCGCTTCAAGAAGACAGGATTAATATGAAGCATGTCGATGCCAATTAGAAATGGCATTAATATTTGATTCAATAAACGAAATGGTAAATCCACAAACTTATTGGTTGTACAATAATCATAAACAAACACATCAACAAACAAACCATCACTATCACTACAACGATTTGGCAATAATGTATTTACTTCTTTTAAATAAGTGTCTTTCTTTCTAATTTTCATTCCTGGAATTAAAACATTATATCGTTTATCAGTATCAAAACATTGAAAAGTGTATTGTTCAGGTAATTCTTTTTTTAAAACTTCAATGAAATGCATGTAATCATCTTTCATCATCGCAATATCTGCATCATCATCCCAAGGTATAAATCCTTCATGACGTACTGCACCTAATGCAGATCCCCCATTTAACCAATAAGGAATATTATTGCGCTTACATAGTTCATCAATGTCTTTTAACATGACTAATAAAACATCTTGTACATCCTTAACGGTTATTTCAGTCCCATCAGGTTTAGTTTTTAATACATATTTTTCCATAAAGCACCTCGCCTACTATTGTAATGCATAATCACTCTAAAATAAAGGTTGATTTCACCTTTGACTTTTTTGATTCATCCTTTTATGAGTCTTTGTTCATTGTATTTTTTCTTCATTCTTTGGTTTTCAAGAACTTTCTTTTATCATTAGAAAATACGATAAAAGCGATGCAATTGCATCGCTTTGTATTAGAAGTTTAAGTTTCTTGGTGTTCTTGCGAATGGGATAACGTCACGAATGTTTTGCATACCAGTAACATACATGATTAAGCGTTCAAATCCTAATCCAAATCCTGCATGTTTACATCCACCATAACGACGTAAGTCTAAATACCATTCCATACCCTTTTCATGTACACCCATTTCTTTCATTCTATCAAGAAGTACATCCATTCTTTCTTCACGTTGTGATCCACCAACAAGTTCACCAACTGATGGAACTAATAAGTCGCAAGCTGCTACAGTCTTGTTGTCATCGTTAACACGCATATAGAATGCTTTGATATCTTTTGGATAATCTGTTAAGAATACAGGTCCATTAACCACATGATCTGTAATATAACGTTCATGTTCAGTATTTAAATCAATGCCCCATTCTACCTTGTTTTCAAACTTAACATCAGCTTTTAATAAATGCTCAATTGCTTCTGTATAAGGCATACGAATAAATGTAGAAGTACGAACTTTTTCTAAACGTTCTAATAATGTTTTATCCACGAATTCATTAAAGAATTTCATTTCTTCTGGACAGTTTTCAAGAACATATTCAATACATGATTTAACCATATCTTCAATTAAATCCATATCGTCTAATAAGTCTGCGAAAGCCATTTCTGGTTCAATCATCCAAAATTCACTAGCATGAGTCGTCGTATTTGAGTTTTCCGCTCTAAATGTTGGACCGAATGTATAAACATCACGGAAAGCTAAGGCAAATGCTTCTGCATGAAGTTGCCCTGATACAGTTAAACTTGCATGTTTACCAAAGAAATCTTCATCATATTTATCATCTTTACGTGTCGTTACTGTAAATACTTCCCCAGCTCCTTCTGCATCATTTCCTGTAATTAGTGGTGCATGAACATAAACAAATCCTTGGTTTTGGAAGAATTCATGAATAGCCATCGCTAGCGCAGATCTTACTCTAAACACAGCACTAAAAGTATTAGTACGTGGGCGTAAGTGTCCAATTTCACGTAAGTATTCAAAAGAGTGACGTTTCTTTTGTAGCGGATATTCATTGTCACACGCACCTTCTAAAACAACCTCAGTTACTTGAATCTCAAATGGTTGTTTTGCTTCTGGTGTAAGAACAAATTTACCAGTTACTTGAACTGCAGTTCCTGTTAAGTATTTTGATATTGCATCAAAATCTTTTAACGTACTTGCATAAACAAGTTGGCAACTCTTAAAATAAGTACCATCATTCAATTCAATAAACCCGATAGATCCGTTATTACGATTTGTACGTACCCATCCTTCACATTGGACATATTCAATTTGGTCAATTTCCATTGTATCCCCAGATACAACAAGTTCGTAAAGCTCTCTTACTGTCATGAATGTTAACATATTTCTTCTCCTTTAGAATAAAAAAAACGTCCCTAAATGTAGGAACGTAATGTACACGTGGTGCCATCCTATTTCGTATAACTTGGTTATACCTTTTTACGTTAACGCCGTCTACGAGGTTGTCTACTCGGTTCTCCAACCTGGCTCAAAAACTGTTACGACATCTAATTCACTTTTTCTAGATCTCACCATTCTAGAATCTCTTTGAAAGTACCCTTAGAGCGCTTTTTTATCTTCGCCTAATCTTTAAATGAATTTGTTTCAAATACTAATTCTTGAATACTTGAAACAACATCAACTGTTTTAACTACAATATTCTCAGGAACTTGGAAGTGCTCATGAGTAAAATCTACTATACCAGTAATACCATAAGAAATCAAGAGGTCTACGGTTTCTTGAATATTCTTTGATATACATAAAATTGCGATTCTGCATCCCTCAGGAAGCTTGTCTTTTAATTCATTCATATCATATACAGGTACCGATGCACCTGTAACACTATTTGGATTCATATCAAATGCACATACAATTTCACCTACAACATTGTTCCAACGGTTGTAGTTTAGTAATGCTTTTCCTAAGTTTCCAGCTCCAACTAATATGATTTTTTCATCAAAACCTAACCCCAATTCATCACTGAATATTTGGATTAAATTACTTACATCATATCCAAAACCTTGTTTACCTAAATTTCCTAGAAAGGAAAAATCACGACGAATTGTAGTCGATTTAATCGCAACTTTTGCAGCTAAGTCTTTGGACATGATTCTTTGAATACCATCGTCTTGTAACTTACGCAAAGCTTTTAAGTAAATTGGATATCTTTGAAGTGTTGCTTTTGGTACATTTCTATTTTTTTCCATGATTTCATCACCAACTTTAATATAACATAAGAACCTACTTTGTGAAAGATTTATTTTTTTAACAATCGATTTCTTTACAAGGATTTGCACTGCAGTTTAGTTCACCAAATAGTTGATGACGATAAGCTACAGAACCTGCAGCACCCATCATTGCTGCATTATCAGTACAACACCAAAGTGGTGGTATTGTTAAATGAACATTTGCCATACTTCCAATACGCTCAGTCATTTTTTCACGTAGTCGTGAATTAGCTGCGACGCCTCCTGCAAGTACTACTTGTTTAGGTTGATATTTTTCAACTGCTTTTACTGTTTTATTTACTAATGTATCGAGTGCTGTCTCTTGGAAACAATATGCTAAATCCGCTGGTACAATTGTTTCACCTTTTTTCTCTTCTCTTTGAATTAATTGAAGCACAGCTGATTTCAATCCTGAGAATGAGAAATCTAATTCTTTTTCAGTTTTAGGTGTAGGAAGAGTATAATGAGCTTTTCCTTCTTTTGCAAGTTTGTCAATTGCGGGTCCTCCTGGATATGGTAACCCAAGAACTCTCGCTACTTTATCATATGCTTCTCCAATTGCATCATCTTGCGTAGTACCTAAAATATCAAAACTCCATTCATCTTTCATATAGACAAGCTCAGTATGACCACCTGATACAACTAATGCAAGTAATGGAAACATCAACTCATCGACAAACCCATTTGCATAAATATGCCCGATAATATGATGTAAAGGCACTAATGGTTTATTAAAAGCCCATGCTAAGGTTTTTGCAGCTTGAACACCCACATGTAAAGATCCTATTAATCCTGGCCCTTGTGTAAATGCTATTGCATCAACATCTTCCATTGAAACATTTGCTGTTTTTAATGCTTCATCTATGACCACGGAAATATTTTCAACATGAATTCGTGATGCCACTTCTGGAACCACCCCACCATATTTCTTATGCACATTTATTTGAGATGATACAACATTGGATAGAATTTCTTTTCCATCTTTTATGATTGAACAAGCAGTTTCATCACAACTGCTTTCAATTGCTAGTATAATTTGACTCATCAAAACCTCCTATTGCTTTCATCATGAGAAAAGCATCTTCATGGTTATCACTATAATAAGATTTTCGTATATTAATCGTAATATAACCATATTTTTCATATAATTTTTGGGCAGGTATATTGCTTACTCGAACTTCGAGTGAGCAGGTTTCACATCCCAACTTAGAAGATATCTCTTCAATTAATTCCATTAATTGTGAAGCATACCCTTTACCTTGCGCTTCTTTTGTGACACCAATTGTTGTGATTTGCGCTTGTTCATATAATGTCCAAAAACCACAATATCCCACAATACACTCATTTTCAAGTAGTACATAATAGTGGGCAAATTCGTTGTCTTCTAATTCATGTTTAAAGTCTTCAAAACCCCAAGGTAATGAAAACAATTCTTTTTCTAATTGCGTAACTCTTTCTAAGTCACTCTGAATCATGGCACGAATCATCTATTTCACCAAGTACTCATCAGATGATTTTAAATATTCAGGTACAAGACAATGAATATTTTCTACTTTTTCCCAATATGGTTTAAGTAGTAAGAAAGTATCTGCAAGATCTACATAGTTATCTTCTTTTCCAAGTAATGATCCATCGCCTAATACTTCTTCATCTGTAATTAATTCTTTAATTTCATCAATCGTATATGCAGCTGATGTTCCAATTTCTTTACCTTGATCAAATCTTGCAAAATAAGCTCTATTTCCCCTTGCATCCAACAATACACAACAATGATCATGATTACCACTATACAGTTGAAGTGTACTTAATGTGTAACATGGAATATCTTTAGTAGCACATAATACTTTTGCAATTGTCATTGCGATTCGAACCCCCGTGTAACTACCAGGTCCTGATGTAATCACAACTTGATCAATGTTATCTGGCTTAATATTCACCGCATCACATAACTCAATGAGTGCTGGGAAGATTGTTTCAGATTGTTGTTTAAAACATTCAGTCATTGTTTTATTAAGAATCTTATCATCTTGTATTAATGCTAATGTTAAATGCTTATGACTTGTATCCATACATAATGTAATCATATTTTTAACTCTCCTAAAAGTTGTTCATACGTTGCCCCATTTGACTTCAACGTAAACTCTCTTTGATCTTCATCTAAAAGTTTAATTTCTATTTCCAAATATTCATCTCCAATAATTTCTTGGATGTACATTGGCCATTCAATAACAGTAAGTCCATCACCTTGAATCATTTCTTCAAAACCTAAATCTTGATGTAAACCTTCTAATCGATATGCATCAAAATGATACAAATCCAATCTACCATGATAAATTTTGCATATAGTAAAAGTTGGACTGCTTACAGTTCTTGCAATGTCTAATCCTTTCGCAATCCCTTGCGTTAATGTTGTCTTTCCTGCACCCAAATCACCTGTTAGGGTATATACCATTTGCGGTTTCGCAAGTTGACCTAATTGAAAACCTAATTCTTTTGTTTCTTCTTTTGAATTCGTAATTACTTTTATTTCCATAATCTAACCTCGTATTTAATATTATAGCACAAAATGAAAAGCACTAATCTAGAAGTAGTGCTTTAAATTCAGGATGGCTGCCAAACCATTTAATTGCGAAACTGCATGAACAGATAGCCTTACGATTTGAATTTGTTAATTCATTCGCTACCATCAACATCATTTCACCCGCAACACCCTTTCCGCGTAAGGATTCATCTACAAAAGTGTGATTAATGTCCACCACTCCAGGCTTAACTTCAGGAAAAGAAATCTCTGCTAAAACCTTATCATCTCTACGAAGTTGAATGTGGTTATTGAACATTTCAAAGTGCATATCGTCACCTCCGACTTGTATAATAACTATAAGACAAAAGTTGTTTTTTTCCAACTATAACGCTTTCAATTTAATCAAAAAAGGAAATAAAAAAGGATATCCAAAGAAGGATATCCGAAGAA
>NZ_JAVWNC010000036.1:0-21403 GCF_036637135.1 Anaerorhabdus sp.
ATTTAGCCCAGAATATTGCAAGTTAGCCCACAAGTATTGAAGTGATAAAAAAATAATGTTATCAATTAATCAGGAGATAATACTGTGAAAGCAAAAAAAGTAATTGACCAAGTAGTAAACCAATTCATTAAAAGTGCAAAGAAATCTTTGCACACGACCTCGTATCGTGGTATTTATCAACCAGATTTAAGAAAAATGAAAGGAGAAAATTACAAATGAAAAAAATAGTAATCAGTTTACTTGCTACATTAATGCTATTAGGATCACCAATAATAAGTTTTGCACAAGAAAATTTGCCAAATAATGGATATGGGCATACACACCCAGAAAATTTAGAATTATATGCAGATTGTTATCATACTTATATAAATACTCCAGTTGGAAGCGAACATGATAAAACTGCTCCTAGTGGTAGAGTTGAGCGTGTGCAAACTTATACAGCACGATGTACAAAATGTGGAGATTATTACTACTGGGATAAACATTTGTATTGGTATGCATAGAATGTATTGCTCATCAAAACTTTGATAAGCAATTTTTCTAGATTAAAGGAGATTTATATGACAAAGAAAATAGTAACTGTTATACTTTTTATAGTAGGTTCCAACCCGCTTCTTAATGTTTCGGCTGAGAATATATTTTCTAAAGTACATAATAGTAATGAACATATATATGGATATGCAACTGTGGGTAATAGATTTGATCGTACCAACAATGAAGGTGAGACAGAGTGTATGCAAACCTATATAGGTATATGTAATACTTGTGGAGATTATTACTATACTGATATTCATGCTTTTTGGTATAAATAGGATTTATGAGAAAGATACATGGTGAAGTTTGTGAAAAATAATCTGTATTTGTCATTAAAAGGTATACTTGGAAGGAAGAAAGAAAATAGTATTTTAATATCGATGATTATCATGTCGATTATTTTTCTTATTTCCTTTTTAATTTATAATCAAAGTAGTGTGAAAAGTCTTGATGAAAGTCGTAAAAATTTGTATGGTGAATGGTACACTGCAACGTTCAATATAGATAAACCAAGTATTAACGATGATGGAATCAGTAGTGTCATAAGGCAAAATGCATTTATTTATTCAGATAATATTATTCTTGGTTCAATTGGACAAGTTGATAGTAATTTTAAAGAACTTAGTCGTATTGAATTATTGAGTGGACAATTGCCGTCAAATAAAGATGAAATTGCTTTGACAACTTCGCTACTAGATAGCATTGGATGTTCATATGAATTAGGAAGTATCGTAACAATTCCAGTACTACCCATAGATTTCAATAAAGAACAACTTAACCAACATATATTTGAGCCAATTAATTTCGAATACAAGTTAGTTGGAATTCTACCAGCGTATGATTTGTTTTGGCAAAAGGGTGATACACCTATAGTGAATGCAATTGTAACAGGTTTTCCAAATGATTATCCTAGTACATATCAAGTTTTATGGAAAGGTGCAAATGATCTTGATTCTTATAATTTAATACAAGGTGAGAATACTGATGTTGTAGTAAATGAATTTGCCTATCCAACAAAGGATAATTTTGACACATCTTTAGTACTTATACAGAGTGGAGTACTTGCGTTAGCATTTATTTCAAGCTTAGTGATTTATTCACTTTTGCTAAATAGACGTAGACGTAGTTTTATAACGATGTCGAATTTAGGTGCTACTAAATTAATGATCACTAAACTTGTCTTCGTTGAATCATTACTAATTCTTTCATTTAGCTTTTTGATTGGGATTCCACTAGGTATACTTATAGGAATATTAATTAATACAGCTTCTAAAAATTTATTATTGAGTATACCATGGAATCAAATAGTTTCTTTACTTTTTTTACTCTATTTTGTGAATGTGAGCTCATTTATCATATCATCCATACTAATTAGAATTGATAATCCAGAAAATCTACGAAATGAAAAAACAAAAAGAATAGATAATGTAAGTGTAGCTTCTAAAATAAATAGATCCGTTATACTATTAACTGCAGTTATTTTATTTTTGACTATTAGTGCATTATATCTATCTCGATGGACGATGATGGCATATGATAGAAATGTAGATTATGCTGCTATAAATATTCAAAGTAAGGATAATCAGTTTTTTGATGAAAATCTGTTGTATGATTTGAAACAAATACCTGAAGTACAAGAAGTTGCGGCATATAATTATGTAGGTATGGAATATTTTGTAACAAATGAAGAGGTAAGACAAAACAAAGTATATAATGAGATATATGATTCAACATTAGATCCAATGCCAGTTTATTTCTATAAACGTGGAATTCTAAGAACTAATTTTTTTGTTCTGTCTGAAAAGGAAAGTGACATACTTATCCAATTATCTGATATGAAACAAGAAGATATTCAAAAATTCAAGAATGGTGAAGGTGTACTCTATTATCAAGTTAGACTTGAAAAGAATACTGAAACAGGAATGATATATCAATTTAGTATTATGGAAGAACAATCTAAACAGGGATATGAAGAACTAGAATTACCAATTCATCAGGGTAGCAAACTTGCATTATCAAGTAATATGTTTGTAAATGAAGAAGGACATGATTATACCAAATCAAATGTATTCGCTGAAGATATAGAAGTTTTAGGAGTATTACCAAGTCTTAATGATAAACTTTTACTTGGCAATAGCACTCCAATAACGAATGGTAGCATATTTGTTTCACAAAATTTCTATAAAAAACTTATGTTGAGAATGGAAGATAGAATCGTATCCAATGATGAATATACAAACGTTAACGTTACGATTGATAGAAACGCATCCTATTCAACTCGAAAATCAATTTCATCGATTGTTACTTCAAGAGGTGGTTTACTTCAATCTGATAGTTACGAAATTGTTGATCAGCTCTATAGAGAGTGTAGTCAAAAGTCATTAATTATCATTCTTTCAGGTTCTTTACTTGTCATATTTTGCTTGATTTTATTGTGGAATATAGTCAGCTCATCATTATTAATAGAACAAAAGAGAATTGGAATTCTTCAGGCTTTAGGTATATCAAAGAAAAGGTTATTACAATCTTATCTAAGAAAGATTATTTTAGTACTTTTACCACTGATTTTCATTGTGAATGGATTAGCGATAGGCATAATGAGTATTATCAATCAGCCGAAATATTTAATCCAATTTACAAAAATATATGTTTATGGAAATAATATTTATTTTATCTATCCAATCGGTTGGCAACTTGTATTAAATGGAATCATTATTATTCTTTATATACTGATTCAAATTTATCCGCTCTATAAATTGATAATGAATGAACCGATAAAAAATATGAAAGAATCTGGAGGAATATAAAGTGAATAATATTATTCAAGTTAAAAATCTTAGTAAACAATATGATGAGAAAACAATTGCAGTTAGTGATGTCAGTTTTAGTATTGAGGAAGGATCGGTAGTTGCGATTATTGGACGTAGCGGAAGCGGGAAATCGACTCTATTGCAAGTTATTGGGTTACTTGATAAGCCAACAAATGGCACTATAAATTTAGATAATCAAAATACAAGTCAGTTTAATGATAATAAGCGAGCAATGTATAGAAGAAATAAGATTGGATTCATTTATCAAAATTTTAATTTGTTACCAGAATATTCAATTAAAGATAATATTTGTTTACCACTCTTGTTAGATAAGAAAAAGATTAATCAAGATTATTTTAATGAACTTGTTGAATTACTAGGCCTTAATGATTTATTGCTTAAACAGCCTTATCAATTATCTGGAGGGGAGCAACAGCGTGTTGCTATTGCACGTGCATTTATGATTAAACCAATAGTTATCCTCGCGGATGAACCTACAGGGAATTTGGATAAAGCTAACGGAGAAAAAGTTATAGATTTAATGCTAAATACTGCAAAAACCTTTAATACTACAGTTGTATTTGTTACACATGACATCAAGCTTGCTCAACGCGCTGATCGAATTATTGAAATGAGTGACGGAATACTTATTTAGTAGAAGAATGATACGATTTTGATATGTTTTTAAACTAATGACACTCTTTTTAAGAGGTTTGCTTTAAAAATACACAGTTTAATTTTTAGATGATGATATAATATAAAATAATTAGAACTTGTAGAGGAGAAGATACTGTGAAAATTACAATAAATGAACTGGAAGAATACTTATTCGATCATTATAAAAATGGTGGAGTTGATCAAAGCTTGTTTATGAAACTCGTAGAAGAGATAGGTGAAGTAGCAGAAGTTCTTAATAAAAAGGCGGGTAGAAAATTTGCTGGGCAAGACGATTTGCAAGCCCAATTAGGTAATGAGTTAGCGGATGTGATACACTACACAATTGCTATTGCTGCTTTAAATGGTATTGATATGAATGATGTTATAATTTCTAAGGATAAAACTGCATCTATAAAGTATAGTCATAGAATAAATTTAGAGAAGTTTGTAAAAGATTGTAGAACAAATGATAACGAATAACAAATTTCAGTTTGTCATATTAATAATTCAATAAAAATTAATTCCTTAGCACAATAACTAGCTAGAAAAGTGAATTTTACGTTGTTTAGTACATTATGTATTTCTTTCTTCTTGTTTGGAAACAAGCGAAACACCATTTTTAGTAGAGTGGGTAATCAAAGAGGAATATTTTAAACATAAAGTTAAGAATAGTTGATAAATATGCAAGAATTCGTAGTCTAGTTGTGGGGTTAAAGGCAGAAACTTGAGAGTTAAAAAAATTAAAAAGAAACTTTGATATAATAAAAACAGGGAGATATTTTCATTGAAATATACAAGGAGATAATATGCGTATAGTTATATTGGTTTCAATTATTATTAGTTTTGGATTAGGTATTTTAAAATTACTAAATATAATTAGTTATGATTTATTTTTAAACTTTTTTAGTTTATTTTCGTTGATCATTAGTGGTTATTGTTTATTAAAATGTTATGAACAAAAAAGGAAAAATATTTTTGTGATAGTCTTAATTATCACAATATTCCAATTTGTAATATTTCTAATGACTATTTAGAAAATTTCTCACTTTTGCATAAAAAGCATTGGAGCTTTTAATTTGTTCGATGTTTGTTCTATGAAGTTAAAACTAAATATCTCTAAATGTGGTTATGTTTACTCGATGAAGGTAGATTGGTTCTGTTATATCAAGAGTGATAATGATTAGGATTATTTACACCTGTAATATTTTAAGTAATTTAAAAGATATTGCAAAGGAAAGGGTGATGAATTATGAAATATAAAATTTTTGTTGTATTCGGAATATTTCAGATAGTTCTAATACATCTAATATTTGGAGGAGTCTTATTATTTATTGGAACAAAGACACTTGTTACGTGGACGATGTATATGAAAATTACAACATGTATATTCCTTATATACTATCGTGGGTAGAATTTATTTGTGGATTAATTCTTGTAGTTTCAGAAATGAAAAAAAACAAACCAATTTAAATTCTAAAGAATAATGGAATTTGTAGAGGTAGAAAACGTATTATTGTTTTGAAGTAAGCGATTATTTTAAAAGATAGATAAGTTCTAGGATGATCTATATATCAGATGATAATTAGCTTTGTATGATACTTATTAAGGTATTCTTTCGAAGAAATCAATAGTTAATCAGCCCTGTAAATAGGGCTTTTTTATTGGAAATAGAATATAACTAATTTACTACTCTAGACTTTGGTTTTCTGTTTTGTATAAGTAATTATTCAAATTTAATTTGAACACAACTTTAAGAATTATTTGATATAATATCTTTACTAGTAAAGAGGTGATTCTATGTTTAATGAAATATGTATATATGAGGCTAAGGTAGATAAACAAGATGAAATTGAAGAACTAATGAAAGAAGTAGCTGAGTTTTACTTGAATCAAAAGGGTGTTTTGGAAGTTAAATATATTAAAAGAACACATCGACAAAAAGATTTTAATGCTGTAAAAGAAGGAGAGTTACCAATCCAATTAACACGTAATTTAGGTAAAGTAACTTATGTTTTATACTGGGTATTAGAAGATGAAGAAACCCATGCAAGAGTATCAAAACTCGGGATAGATAAGTTTTTCAAACGATGGAATCGCTGTTTAACAACAATGCCAAAGATAATACTTGGTAATAATATTGTATAAATTAGAAGCACCTACTGGTATATAACGGTAGGTGTTATTTATTTTTAATTAATAATAGTAAAAAGTATTGACATATACAGTGTTACGATATATAGTCTAACTATACAGTATGACTGTATAAGAAGTGGAGATAGTATATGAACTTAGAAAAGAAATTACCATTAACTGAAACGACATACTATATTTTGATTTCATTATTAGAGCCGAATCATGGTTATGCTGTTATGCAAAATGCTGAACAATTAAGTGATGGTAGGGTACGTATAGCTGCAGGAACAATGTATGGAGCTCTTGAAAATTTACTTAAGCAAAACTTGATAAGAACAATGCCTTCGCCTGATCCGCGACGAAAAATTTACCAAACGACACAAGAAGGAAAAGAGTTATTGATTCTTGAATCAAAGAGGCTTAAACATATGGTTTCAATTTTTGAAAATGTGAAGGAGGATATATAAATGATAGTATTTAAGATGTTTATCAATTTTGAAGAAGAAGAAAAATACTTGCATGAAATGGCTCTAAAAGGATTTATTTTGAATAAACATTCTGAGTATGGCTATTATAAGTTTTCAACTGGTGAAAAACAGGATTTAAACTATAAAGTTGATTATAGAGCATTCAAAACAAAAATAGAATTTAATAATTACATCACTTTATTTGAAGATGCAGGTTGGAAACATGTATCTGGTAATAAGGGTAGTGGTAATCAATATTTTTTACCAGTAAATATTAGTCATGATGCAACTTTGTTTTCTGATAAGGATTCAGCCGATGAACGTTATAAGAAGTTATATAATTCAAGCGCGTTTTATTCATTGTTGATGATTGCTTTAGTTACGGGTTTACTATTAAACATTGACTTTGATTTATCAAGATTAGGATTCCTAACGCAAGGTTTATTTGAAAGAACGGGTCAGGAATTTTGGTTAGGGTTCTTCTTTGAATTACCATTTGTATTGTTAAGAACATTGCCATTATTGTGGCTTGCGGTATATTCAGTTTATTTTGCATATCTAGGAACAAAGGTAAAAAAAATGTATCAATTGACCAGTGAGGTTGAAAATGAAGAATAATAAATATCTAAGAAAACTAATTGTGATTAGTACACTAGTTATGTCTTTATTTGGATGTAGTTTAAATCAAACAGAATCCAACAAAACTATGAATATGGACAAAACGATATACGATATATCAGAAGTTAAAATTCCTAATTATGTAAGAATTGTAGGAGTAGGTGAAGCAAGTCACGGTGTTAAAGAATATCATCAAATGAAAATGCAAATTTTTCAAAATCTTGTGGAAAATAATAATGCAAAGATATTTGCTATTGAAGGTGATTTTGGTGGATGCTTAAAAGTTGAAGAATATATTCATGGAGGGGAAGGAACCGCAGAAGAAGTATTAAATGAAATAGGATTTAGAATCTATAACACACAAGAATTAGTTGAGTTAGTAGAATGGATGAGACTATATAATGAAAATGCGGTTGATGAGAATAAATTACATTTTTATGGTTTTGATATGCAAAGATTTGATAATAGCAAAGAATATATCTTTGATAAAATAAGTGAAGTATTACCTGATTTAAGTGATAAGTATAGAGAGCAATTGAAAGATATGAATGATAATACAAGATTAGATTTAACTAGCGATCAGGTAGAATACTATCAAGAACAATTAATTGAATTTGATAAAGAATTAGAAAGTAATAGAGAATTACTTAAAAACTCAGTTGGTGAAAAAGAAACAAATCTTCTATTTGAATGTGTAAATTCATTAAAACAATATACTGAAGTATTACTTGCGAGTGACTACAATACAGCGCGAGATAGAATTATGAAAGAAAAAGTAGATTGGTTAGCAGCTAGAAATTTTGGAAGTACATTGTATATTAATGGCCATAATGGTCACATTGCGAGGGTTTCAAGTTCAGGATATCTTAGCTTAGGTGAACAACTAGCAAGTGAATATGGTGAAGGATATTATGCAATAGGATCTGATTCACTAGAAACAACATTTAATTCTCAAACAGAAACGGGATTTGAAGTATTAAATGCAAGAAATGAAACAAAATTAACAAAGATATTTGAACAAGTAAATCAGGAATTTTATTATATTGATATTATGACTGTTTCTGAAGATAAATTATGGAAGGAACTCTTGGAAGAAAATATTGCAATGTCTGGTTTTAATATAAGTGTTTTAGAGTCGCTGCTATCGAACAAAATGTTTTATACTTTAAATATGATTCCGATTAAATCTTATAATGCACTTCTCGTGTTTAAGAATGTTAATCCTAGTAGTATTATTAATTAAACTAATTATTTATTTGTAAATGAGTTTTAGAAATATGTATATTATTACTTTATTACAATAACTTTGTAGATTAATAACTTATTTTTTATTATAATTATACTAGAGGTAAGATCATGGATAAAAAAGAATTGAAAAAGGAATTAATTAATTATATTGATATAAATTTAGAAAAAGTTAGTAAATCATTTGCACGTGAGTTTAAAGTAAAGTATAGTTTATCTCCAAATCAAATGAGTAGTTTATGGTATTTACGAAAGTTTGGAAGAATGACGATGGGTGAGTTTGCTTCTAAAATGCACATGTCTAAACAACAAGCAACTAAGCATGTTCAATTGCTTGTTGAACGAAATCTACTTAAAAGAGAATATGAAGAGAGTAATCGAAGAACAATTTATATAGTTTTGGCAGAAGACGGATTAATAGCAACACGTGGTGCAGAGGATATTTATGTTGAAAGATTTGTAAATGAAATGTCAAAATTAAGTGTGAATGATCAAGAAAACCTTATCCGAGCAATATTAGATATAAATCATATTTTACCTAAAATGAAAATGAGAGCTGAATAAAAGCTCTTTTTTATTGGATAACCATGTGAAAATATTGACAATCTAAACCATTGTGATATCATGTGAATGTAAATATATGTTTACAGTAAATAATAAGGAGAGAATGATGAAAAAGTTAATTGTTAAATGTTTGGCTATTCTTACTTTATTTGCTTCGCTGACAGGTTGTACTCAACCAACTAATTCAGCTAGCAACTATAAGTGGGATAGAGAAGTTGATTTCTTAATTGTAGGGTATGGATTAGCTGGGCAAGCTGCAGCGGTAGAAGCAAGTGATATTGATCCAAATGCATCAATTCTTGTTTTAGAAAAGATGCCAGAAGCGTTAGAAGGGGGAAATTCTATTGCGTCTGGGCAAACGTTTGTTGTACCTGCAAAAGATGATGTTGATACTTTTCATGATTATGTTGTCGCAATGAGTCAACCGAATCCAATTCCTGAAGATTACTCGCGTTGGTTAGCTCAAGAATTTGCAGATCAAATAGAATGGATTTCGGGGACTATGGATGCTGCAGGATTTGAAGTAGGTTATGTTGGTGGAGGTCCACTTCGTTGGGGAAGCCTTGTAGTTGAGTTTGGAAATCTACCTGGTTCTAACTTTAAAGGAACTTCAGCGCATATACGTGAGAAAGACTCTGGTTCATTTATGCCAGGAGGTTTATGGCACGGTTTCAATGCTGCAGTTAAATTACGTGATAATGTAGAAGTTGCGTATGGAGTAGCAGGTACAGAATTAATTCAAGATCCTGAAACTGGAGTAGTTCTGGGTGTTATTGCTAAAGATGCAACAGGGAAAGAAATAAGAATTAAATCTAACAAAGGGGTTCTTCTCTCTTGCGGAGGGTATGAAAATGATCTTGAAATGCAACGAGATTTTCATGGCGTAGATAAAGTTTACACTTCTGGTTCGCCAGGAAATACAGGAGATGGTATTTATATGTTAATGAAAGTTGGTGCACAACTTTGGCATATGAAAAATCAAACACAATCTGGAGGGTATTGGCTAGGAGTTAAGACACCAGAATTCGATTCAACATTCATTTTAAATATGTCATTTAAGTCTGGAAGTTATATTCAAGTAGATGCAACTGGTAATCGTTTCTACAATGAATCTAAAACTTATCACAGACAACACATGAAAGATTTAGAACATGGTAAATGGCTCGATCTAAAGCATGCGGATGCATTACCTGTTTGGTTTATTTTCGATGAATCATTACGTGCAAATGAATCGGTGGTATCTCCATGGTTATCTTGGCCAATAACAACAGAGAATTATACTTGGTCATCAGATAACTCAAAAGAAATAGAAAAAGGATGGATTATTAAAGCTGATTCTATTGAAGAACTTGCGGGTAAAATTGGATATGATACTGAAACGTTAAAAACGACAATAAACCGCTATAATGAAATGGCTGTAACAGGAAATGATAATGATTACGGACGTGATGCGAGTACGATGACTCCAATTAATAATGGACCATATTATGCAGTAGAAATCACTCCTACTCTAGTAGCAACAACTGGAGGAGCAGTACGTAATACGAAATCTCAAGTTTTAGATAGAGAAGGCAATATAATTCCTAATTTATATGAAGCAGGAGAACTAGGGTCTTATGTATCGAATTTATATCAAAATGGTGTATTCTTATCAGAAGCTATAGCATCTGGACGTGCAGCTGCTCAAACAGCATTTGGAGGTAAATCAAAAACTACGGCTGTTGTAGAAATACTTGAAGCAGGTGAAACATCTAATAATTCAATTTTCAAAGACTTAAATGATGGAGTTTATGTTGTTGATGTAAATGGAAAACTAAAACTTGATATTAAAATAGCGCAAGGTAAAGTTGCTCTCATTCAAATTACAGAAGGTAAAGACAATATGTATATGGATGGAACTCAGTTTACAAACTTTGTGAATAGTATTATTGAAAAACAAAGTTTAGAGGTTGATGCAGTAACTGGTGCTACAGAGGAAGGTCAAGCAATTTTAGATTCTATTAAAGATCAAGTGAAATAATTATTTTAAATACAATTTTGTAAAAGTGTAAAAACATGTGGCATTTAATGCACATGTTTTTCTCCAATTTAAAGTTTTATTATTAATAATGAAGTGGATAAGGTGTTAACATGAGAAAAAATGAAATAATCGTAATTTTTAGTATTTTCATTGCAGCGATAAGTATTTATGGGATTGTATATTTAGCTGATTATAATAGAAAACAAAGTGAAGTTATAAAAGTTTTGCATAAAACAGAAAATATTTTGGAGCTTGATTCGAGGATTGATGGAGAATACTCATTAGAAGGTAGCTTTGGTAAATTTACAATTGAGATCAATAACCATCAATGGCGAATAACGAATGAAGAATGTCCTAATCATACGTGCAGTTCTCTTGGGTGGATTTCTAAAATAAATTATTATCCAATTATTTGTTTACCTAACGAAATATCAATCGAACTTAAAATAAATTAAGAAATTTAAAATTAGTTTAAGAAATTATATGATAAAATTAAATCAGGTGATATTATGAATGGATTATTGAAAAGTGAATCAACTAAATTGCTTTTATTGTTGATTTTTCTATGTTTGTTTTCTTTGTTTTCTGTTAAGTCGAATGCATTACTCATTTTAATGCTATTTATACTCATACTTTCAATTTATTTTATAGTTAAAAAGAAAAGTCATATAAATAGAAGTGATATTTTGATAGGTGGATTGTTGATGTTATGTTGTTTACCAACGAATCCAATATTAAGTGTTTTTGTCTTACCTGTATATGTGGCATGTAGAGTACTTTTAAAAAATACAAGTTATGATATTCCTTTCTTAGGAGGTTTTAAGAATAGTATTAAAACACTTCTGTGTATTTTCTTACTTGGCGGAGGTTTATCAATAGTAAATATTTTCTTAATTATTGGGGATGCTACATTCAATTTTAATTATGTACTTCAATATTTCCTTAGTGCATTAGGTATTGGGATATATGAAGAGGTATTATTTAGATTATTTTATTTTGCATTGTGTATCTATATCCTAAAAGATAAAAAAATGGATAAGATAGAAACTATCTTATCCTATTTGATAATGGTACTACCTCATGTCTTACTACATCCAGGTATTGATCTGATAAGTATTGTTGGATTGTCTTTGCTATTTGGATTACCGTTTGCTTTGATGCAAAGAAAGTTAAACCTAATCTCTGCTATGGGTTCACATGCTCTTGTTGATTTTATTAGATTTATTGTCTTTGGAGGATAGTATTATTATTCCTCTATTACAAAGTTTACTTTGTGAGATCTTTTTCTATGAACTTAATAATAAAATAGTAAATTATAGTATTAGAAACGCTGATAACAAAGAAATGAAGCAATTTCCAATTCCATGACAAAGATAGGAAGGAATAATAGAACCATCGCATTTTATCTCATTTAAATAACCAAATATCCATGCTGGAAGCGCTGTAATTAATACGATAATAAATGCCTTAAAGGGCGTTGTCATCATAAAAAATCCAATGCCATGAATACTACCGAATACTAAAGATTGAATGATATTAGCTTGTTCAAAGGGCAGCTTATTGCATAAACGCTTTAAAAGGAATCCTCTAAATAGTATTTCTTCTGATAAACCGGTTTGTATCATGCCAAAGATGAGTATTGGAATAATTGCAGAACTACCTTCGCCAGAATATGACTGTTGTACTGTAGAACCTAATGGTAAAAGAGAAGGAACTATATACACTTGCATAAGCCAACAAATTAAACAAAAGAAAACAATAGCAACAACAACGAAGCTATAGTTTCTCTTCATGGAAACCAAACCTATCCAGTGAAAGAAACTTTCTTTTTTTCGTGAAGTAATGAACCACCAAATCAATGGTATAACAGAAAAGACAAGAACTTGAAACAAAGCATTTAAAAGTAAATTTATGATTTCCATAATACTCCAATCTGTGTATTTTATACACTAAAATCCATAGTAAGATAAATAATGGATTGTCTATTAGATATAAACTCATATCTAACGATGAAATCATTGCATTTAGGCATATTTTTGTCTATCAAATATTTTTTACATTCCTTATTTCTAATAATATTTGTCTGTTTTTAGCATTTAATATAGTTAAATTAGTTCATGTTTATAAAATTAATCGAACATTTTAGATAATAATAATTTCTTCTTTCTATTGTGTTTATCGATTCAATAGTGAGAAGAATAACAAGGTAACCTATATTATGAATAATCAAGTTGTTATTGATTACGTTGAAAAATAGTTATGGTCAGTGATTCTTTAATATGAGTAACGAGTATGTTATTGTATATTTATAAAAAAAGGAGAAATATCATGGATTCTTTCTTGCTGCTGTTGCTAATGATAATATTGTTTGTAATTTGTTTAGTACTTTTTAAGAGAAATAAGATATCAAAATATCGTTTATACAAAATTGGCGTTCTTTGGTTCATAATGTTTATAGTAAGCTTGTACATGTATTTTAAATAATTTGAAAGTTGAGGATTATCATGGGAAAGAAAACGGATATAATTATCGATTTCTTAGGTAATGCGTGGAATGTTGATTGTTTAGGGTGTGGTATAACGAATCATACAGTAATTGTTCCTGGTGATTTAGTTTATGAAGATGAATATTTTACAATTCAACAAGATCCATTGATTCCTATCAAAGGGTTCATGATTATCAATGCAAAAAAACATGTTCAATCAATAACTCAACTTACTGACATTGAACAACATCTTCTAATTGACTTAATTCATAAAACAATTGTGAATTTAAAAGAATTAAATATAACAAACCAGATAACAGTAATTCAAGAAGAAAGATCTTCACATTTTCATGTTTGGTTATTTCCTTATCATGAATGGATGTTGGGTAAGTATGGTGTAGGTAATGTAAGAGAGATATGTGAATATGCCAAAAATCATGTAAGTGAAAAAGATATAGATGAAATCTTAGACACAGTTACTAAGTTAAGAAATCGATTTGTTTGAAAGAATAGGTGGGCTAGAGAAAAACTAAACCACTTTTTTCTTATAGAAAAGTTCTCTAAAATTAAAGTAAAGATACAGCAATCAAAGGGATATCAAGAGAGTGTCAATACTTTGCGTCTTACCACTGCTAGATGATGGATTTGGACTTTGATGAACTTGAAGTAGGAATCTAAAAACTACGCTAATGAATTCAACCTTCGTCAATAACTACCTCGTAGCATAGAAGAATACTGCATAAAGGTTCTTTCATGATTTTTGTAACAAATCAATTTTCTTGGTGAAAATTGAATAGGGATATGGATAGGAGATTCAATATTATGTAATTTGACAAAAGAATCAATTGAGATATAATAAAGAAACAAGTGTTGCACAACGTATGTTACCTTAAAAAAGGAGGAAATAGAATGCCACGAAAATTCATGTTTACAAAAGAGGAAGTAATAGAAGCTGCACTAGCATTATCTAGAGACAAAGGTATTTCAGCAGTTACCGCTCGGGCAATTGGTGAAAAATTAGGATCTTCTTCTAAGCCGATTTTCAGTCTTTTCGAAAACATGGACGAGGTGGTACATGAAGTTTTAGAAGCATCTAATAAAGTGTATCAAAGTTATTTAGAACAAGAAATGACAAAAGGAAATTATCCACCTTACAAAGCAAGCGGAATGGGGTATATTCGTTTTGCAAAAGAAGAAAAAGAACTTTTTAAGATACTCTTTATGCGTGATCGTTCTAATGAAATTATGGATAATAATAATGAAATAATGCCTTTAATCAAATTAATTCAAAAAAATTTAGGATTAAGTGAAGATGAAGCAACTCTATTTCATAGTGAAATGTGGTTTTATGTTCATGGAATAGCAACTACAATAGCTACATCCTATTTAGAATGGAATGAAGAAATTATAAGTAAGATATTAACAGATGGATATGAAGGGTTGAAATGTCGATATAAGGGGGATGAATAAACATGGTTGAAGAACATATTTATAAAGAACATGCGATAGAACTCAATTACTTTGAAATAAAAAATGACTTGCAACCATTAGTTCTTATTCATGCTCAAGGAGTTGATGCAACTAGTTTTAATAATGTATGGAAATATTTATCAAAGAAGTATCATATTTTTTCGATAGATTGTTATGGTCATGGAAAAAGTCTACATGATGCTAAACAATATAATGTGATAGATATAAGCAATGCCATAATAAGTTTTATTAAAAATGTAGTTAAGGACAAAGTTTACTTACTAGGTCATTCTTCTGGGGGCTTGATTGCCGCATATATTGCTTCTAATACAGAACTTTGCGATTGTTTAATATTAGAAGATCCGCCATTCTTTTCATCACAAGGAGAAAAACGTAAAAATAGTTTTAATTATATTGATTTATCAACTGTTTGTCATAACTATATAAATCAGGATGAAAACAATGATTTCGTTTTATATTATTTCAGTAACCAGTATGCATGGAATTTTTTTCCTGAGAAGTCGAGAGAAAAAATTAAAAATAAAATGATAGCGATGGCAATTAAGTATAGACAAAAGCACCCAGAAAGAAATTTGAAAGTAATGTTCTGGCCTAAAATTGCACTCAGTGGTTTTCAAGGAATGAATAATTATGATCCATTGTTTGGTGAAACATTTTATAATGATTCATTCCATTGTGGTATTTTACACGATAGTATATTGGAAAATATACAATGTAAAACTCTATTTATGAAAGCTCAAACTAATATCAGTGAAGATGGTATTTTGATGGCAGCTCTAAGTGAAGATGACCTAGAAAGAGTTTCAAGGCTTATTGTAAATTGTCAAATAATACGGTTTAATTGTGGTCATGGTATTCATATAGAGAAACAAAAAGACTTTATAAAATGCTTAATGAATCTAAAACAATGAAAATAGATGAAGTTAATGTTTATTGATAATCAACATTGAAATAGTAAAGAATATCATAGTTTGTGTAAGTGTTTTAATTGTTGTATTTTTGACAATTAATGATACTGTGTATTACAATATTTAAGGTTTGAAATTGATGATTCATCTACAAATTGATAAATAATGTTGTGAAAAGGTACTGAAGGGTAACTTAGTTTCTTTCTAAGTTACGTTGAGATATGGTACAATACAATTAATAAAGGTACGCACATGAAAATAAAAAAAATACGAACAAATCTATTGATTCTTTTAGCTTGTGTTATATTAACATCATTCATTATGCCAACACTTGCAGAAAAATCTAAACTTTCTTACATAGAAAGAGCAACGATTACAGTAGCAATTCTTAAAGAAGAGGGTGTCAATATTGATGCACTTTCTGATGATTATCTTACTGGATACACTCATGAATATTTAACTAAACTGGAGCAATTCTCACCAGTTCAATTTGAGTATATCTATTATGATCCAATCAATGAACAAATTCTTGATATCTTAGAAAAAGTTAAAGAGGGTAAAATTGATCTTGTAGGTGGAATGCTAAAAAATAATGGATTTGATGACGGATATTTATATAGTGATTTTTCTTATGGGTACGTAAGTACTTCCTTACTAGCTAGAAGTGATAATAATGACATGAACGAGCGTGTGGTCTTAATGAATGAACCAGTTAAAATTGGTTTAATTGCTTCATCAAAATCACAAAGACAGTTATTAGAAAATTATTGTGAAGAAAATAAGTTAACACCAACGATTGTTGAGTTTGATTCTTATGTAGAGACAGAATGTGCACTACTAAATAATGAAATTGATTTAATGATTGGAAGAGATACTGCGAAATCAGCTGATCTTAAAGTTGTTGATAATTTAGCTGAATCACCATATTATTTTGTAACTGCTAGTAACAAGACAAATGTGATTTCTTTGATTAATGATGCAATGAAGGAATTAAATATATTGGATCCTGAATTTACAAATTCATTATATGAAAAGTATTATTCAACAGCCAATTTATCAACGGCATTAACAAGCGAAGAAAAAACTTTAATTACTAATTTAAGAGCAATGAATGTTGGGGTAATCCCCAATAATTACCCACTAGAATACTATGATGAATCATCTAAACAATTTAAAGGGATTCTAATTGATTTAATGAATCTAATTAGTGAGAATACAGGGTTGAAGATTAATTATGTTCAAATGGATTCATTGGATAATCTAACTGATGATTTTGAATTTGGTGTTATTGACATGATATTGGGAGTTCCAAACGAATACTCAAGAGCAATCAATAGGAATTATTTACTAACATCACCCATTGTTGAACTACCAATTGTGCGAATATCAAATAGTTATGTTTCACGAAATAATCAAATTGCTATGTCGGGTTATTTAAATCTTAATTCAGATTATATTGTTAACTATGATGATCAAGATATGTTCAAGATGGTATCTCAAGGAAACTATAAAGAAGCTTATATTGATGGATATCGTGCACAATATTTGAGTAGTTATTATCGTAATGTTTCTATAATTCCTTCAATTTATGAAAACTATCAGTTGGCTATAGGATTACATAATAAACAAGATTATCGCATTATGAATATTTTGGAACAGGGAATTCGTGGAATCAGTCAACATCAAATTGATGAAATTATTTATAGTAACGTTATTGATAAAGAGAAATATTCTTTAATGGATTACTTCAAACAAAATCCTGCAGAATCAGTTGGAATTATTTTAGTCGTCTCAGTGATGATGGTAGGCGTATTATCATTGTTCTTATTTAAAGCGAATCAAATGAATAAAGAGTTAGATAAAGAAAAAGAAAAATATGAAATGTTATCACAATATGATCAATTAACTAAAGTATATAACCAACAAACATTTAAAACAAAAGTTCAAGAATGTATTGATAGAAAATCGAGTGGTTCAATCATATCAATGGACTTAGATAACTTTAAAATTATCAATGATACAAATGGACATTTTGAAGGTGATCGTCTATTAAGTGAATTTGGTAATCAATTGAATCATACGTTTGGTCAATATATTACAGGTCGTCTTGGTGGTGATGAATTCATGGTCTATATGGATTCTGTACAAGACAGTGATGAATTACAAAATATTTGCCAAAAATTTCTAGATAATATGCATACAATAGAAAACAACTATTCATTAACGATTAGTATAGGTATTGTTGTATTTCATCAAATTAAGGACTTTGATGAATTATATTATCAGGTAGACCGTATCCTATATGATGTAAAGGCTAGTGGTAGAAATAATATAAAAATAGAGAAGATTTAGTTAAGTTAATGATTCCTTATTTAGTTTAATAGTTTTAATATAGAACATTAAAAAACCATGTAATTTAAGACACATTGCCTTAAGACACATGGTTTTTGTATATTTATCGTAAAGTAAACATAGTTTGAATTTATGTTAATCAAGTGTTCTCAAATATGACTCTAAAGCTGTAATAACCTTACTATCAAATTGTGTATCTTGGCAACGTCTTAATTCCTTGATTGCATCTTGTATTGATTTGCCAACGTGATAAGGTCGAGTTACTACCATTGCATCATAGGCATCTGCTACTGCGATGACTCTAGCTAATAAACAAATTTCATTCGCTTTAAGTCCTCGAGGATATCCAGTACCATCCAGTTTTTCGTGATGTTGGAATGCAATTTCTGCAATTGTTTCACCATAGCGTTCTTTTATCATCTCATACGTATATCGACTATGTTCCTTCATAATCTCATATTCTTCAGTAGTTAATTTTCCAGGTTTCATCAGAATTTCAGGAGGAATTTTTGCTTTACCAACATCATGGAAGATAGCGGCAAAATAAAGATCATCCAGTTGTTCAAAACCTTCACGTAAAAAATATGTAATTCCCAAACAAAGTCTTCGTACTCGAATGCAATGATTCAGTGTATCGCCATCGACTTTTTGTAAGTTTTCTAATACGGTCATTAAGTGATTCTCATCTTCTTCATAACTTGAGTAATACGGGCCGGTATTTAGATTTAGTACTCGTGCATCTTCAATAACACGAAACATGTGGTTTTGATTTAATGAGTGATGAAAATAAATGTCTCCAGCCTTGAGAGTGATTGTTTCTTGATTATCAATAAATTCAATAATACCCTCTAAAATATAGCTAAATTCAACAAGATTTGTTTGAATTGTATAAATATAACCAACAGTTCCTTTAGGCATGATTTCAATTAGTGATTCAAAATCTTTTTCCTTACATATTAAACATGAAGCATCTCCATTGACACCAACCAAATTATTTTTATCATAGTTATCCTTAAATATAAAACTAAGTTCACCCATGCTTATTCTCCTTTAATCCTTTATTTAATAATACTCTATTTAAACTTATGTACAAGGATAAAATCTTAAAAAAATGGCTAATAATCAATAGAAAGCATAGGTTTTGTCGTGTTTCCTTATTTAGATTTATAGATACTAATCGATATCACCACATATATAATTAGTAGTAAATCATATTTTTATAAATAAGTAATTGATAATTTTGGAAATATTGGTTAAAATTAACAAGCAGATAACGTGACCCATACGTTTAATGCCCGCTTTGCATAAAACATGAGAAACTATCAGAGTGAATAAATCAAGGAACCTCGGGTTCCTTTTAGTTTGAAATGGAGGCAAAACAATGCAAGAAAACAAAATGGGCAGTATGAAAATTAATAAGCTAATTATGACCATGTCTTTACCAATCATTATCTCAATGTTAGTTCAAGCGCTTTACAATATAGTCGATAGTATGTTTGTCGCAAGGGTATCAGAAGATGCCTTAACTGCAGTATCTTTGTGTTATCCAATACAAATGATATTAGTCGCAGTAGCTTGCGGAACAGGGGTAGGAATAAATGCCATATTATCTAGAAATTTGGGTTTAAAAAGGCAAAAAGATGCCAATCAAGTTGCATTACATGGATTGATGTTATCATTAATTAATGGACTTGTGTTTGCGTTATTGGGATTCTTGTTTTCTAAACAGTTCTTAAGTCTATTTACTGATAATCCGGAAATTATTAACATGGGTGTTAGTTATATGCAAATTTGTATGATTTTCTCAGTGGGTGTATTCATGCAAATTACATATGAAAGAATTATGCAATCAACAGGTAATACGGTCTACAACATGGTTATTCAAGGGGTAGGTGCACTAGTAAACATTATCTTAGATCCTATTTTTATCTTTGGTTACTTTGGCTTACCAGCGATGGGCGTAACAGGAGCTGCAATAGCAACAGTAATCGGGCAAATGGTAGCGATGATTTTGGGAATTGTCATTACAAAGTATAAGATAACTTTAGTTCAGTTACATTTAAAAGATTTTAAATTGGATTTGGGATTAATTAAAAATATTTATCGTATTGCAATTCCAGCAATATTGATGCAATCAATTATGAGTTTTATGACTGTGTTTATGAATATGATATTAGTTCAGTTTTCAACACTTGCAGTATCTGTATTCAGTATTTACTATAAATTACAGCAATTTGTATTTATGGCTGTTTCTGGTATAACAAATGCTTTAATACCGATTGTTTCATTCAATTACGGTGCAAAGCAAAAACAACGAATCTTGGATTCAATTCGCTTTTCATTAATACTCGCAACTGTGATTATGTTAATCGGAACTATTATCTTCCAACTTGTACCAGAACAATTACTTTATTTGTTTGATGCTAAAGAAGATATGTTAGCAATTGGAATTCCAGCTTTACGTACGATAAGTATTTCATTTGTATTTGCAGGTATTTCTATGATTCTATGTTCAGTGTTCCAAGCTCTTGATCAAGGAAGTAAATCTCTAGTTATAACATTATTACGACAAATGGTACTACTTGTGCCAATGACGTATGTTATGGCAAATTTATTTGGATTAAACATATCATGGTGGGCATTTGTAATTACTGAAGCTTTCTGTTGTTTGTTAAGTTTAGGATATTTGTATAGCGTTAAGAAGAAAACAATACTTACAATTTAGCATTCCATTGAGGAATGCTTTTCTTTTTAATCTTATAGAAAAGTTCTCTACGATTAAAGTAAAGATACAGCGATGAATAGAGGATATGCAATGAAACGAAAGGATTACATCTTAGAGAACCTAGATTTTGAGCAAGCGAAATCTGAGAGTTTGTATAAGCGTAAAAAAAGAAACCTGCTTCAACAAAACTTTGAATACCACCACTATTAGATGATAGATTTGGACTTTGATGAACTTGAAGCAGGAATCTAAAAACTACGCTAATGATTTTGACCTTCGTTATAACTCCTCGTAGCATAGAAGAGTATGGGTTTATTGGAAACAAATTCTATGAGAGAGGAATTTGGGAGCTTCATAAAGGTTCTTTCATGATTTGTGTAAAAAATTAATTTTC
>NZ_JAVWNC010000036.1:21503-22869 GCF_036637135.1 Anaerorhabdus sp.
GAATTTGGGAGCTTCATAAAGGTTCTTTCATGATTTGTGTAAAAAATTAATTTTCTTGTTATAGAAAGATGTATTTTAAATGCTATAATTAGGTTAATTAGAATTAAGGAAAATATTTGTATTATTCGGCCGATAGGAGTTATCAAATGAAGAAATTATGTATAGTTTTGCTTATTTTATTATGTAGTTGTTCAAACAAAGAAACAGAACAAGAAACAATCAAGTATAAAGTTGAGCAGTTTCCATTACCTCAAATTCAAGTAGAAGAAAATGATTCAATTGAATATGGAATTGTACAAGGTGATGAACTCTTTTTGAATGTACTTCATGAAAAAAATGACAACTATACTACTAAAAAATTGTATAGTTATAACTTTGTTAATGATACGTTGGAAGAAGTACAACTGGATTTTGATAAAGAATCCAGTCGGATAATAAGCTTTAATAATGATTATTATGTGCGTGTGTTTGATTTGGAACAACCCATGTTAAGTTATGAAATTGTGGATCGAATAGATAATGAACTCTTGTTTAGTGGAACAACAGACGATAGTATTTATTCGGTACCTCGTATTAATCAATTTGATACTACATTAGCGATGATTGTCGAAAAAGAAAGTATGTTTTATTTTCTTGTTGAACCTAGTCATCAAGATAAAGTAGAACTATATAATTTAGATCAACCAAGATACCTTAATGTATATCGCTACCATGATGATATTTACATGTATGAAAGCAAGGAAAATTGTATTAATAAGATTACTTATATTGATAATTCCTTAAAAGAACAGAAAATATGTAGTGATCACAATGAACAAATAATACCAGTGATGAATAAGTATCTAATCGTTAACAAAGAGGGAAAATATTTTTACGAAGATCAAGAGATAGATATTCAATTGCCAGAAATACATGATTTTTGCATATTGGATGAAGGGACGTTAATATTAAGTAAGGGAGAAGTATATTTTTTAACACTTGAAAACGATCAATTCATTGTTACTAAATTGGATGGTGTAACTGAAGGGATTAGTTTTAGAGGAATTAATGGAAATTCAGCTTTGGTAATAGGGAATGATCCAATTTATAAAGTTAGTATCAATAACTAGGAAGTTTAGCTCTAGTGTCATAATGAAATAATAGAATAGTAAAATGGATGAGTTATGCAAAATTCATCTTTTTTATCTCTTAGGAAAGTTCTCTGCGATTAAAGTAAAGATACAGCGATGAACAGAGGACATGAGACAAGGAATATGCGTGAAAGTTCAGCGAAAGAAACTTGAATCATATTCAATTTACGAGGAGTTTATATTAGAATATATTCATACATGAAGGAGCTCATCATGAAAACAATCTCCTACTCTAA
>NZ_JAVWNC010000037.1:0-22246 GCF_036637135.1 Anaerorhabdus sp.
GAGTGATTGGAATATCAATCTTTATGCATGGATATTTCACCATTTTAAAAAATTTGAGGTATAGGGGAACATGAAAAATATTAAAAAACTGGTGATAATTTTTTTAGTGGTATTTGCGTTTTTACAGTTTAATCCTTTAAAAATCTATAACAATCCAAAAACACAAGAACAAACTTATGCAAGTAGCCCACAAACATTTAGTGCTGATTCTGAATCGTATGTTTTGGGAAGTCTAGTTGAAGCTAGACAATTTCAATTTACTGCTGGGTTAGGTCGGCTAGCTCGTCTTCATTATCCAGAAGCGGAAGACTGGTTTTATAATGTTCAGATGACATTTAAAGTATTCAAAGAAGACTTAAAATATGAAGGAGAATATGAACGATACTATTCTCAGTTGGGTGGACAAGGATTGCTGTTTAGATTAATGGATGTTACTTTAGGAGATACGAATGGGGTTGTGAAACTTCAAATTATGCAGATATTTAATCTTTTAATGTTAAGTTTAGTGATAACGTTAATTTCTTATTATTTACTAAAACGATTCAATTTGTGGGTTATGATTTTCTTTCTTATTGGAACCCTTGTTAATCAGTGGATACCATTATCAAGTGTTAATTTGTATTGGGTAACGTGGACAATGTTTTTACCTATGGCAATATCAGCAACATATTGCTTGAAAGAGAACTCAACAACTAAGAGGAAAATAATTTATATGATACTTCTTTGTTTATCTATTCTTTATCGTTGTTCATGTGGTTTTGAGTTTATTAGTACAATTTTGGTTGCGATGATGGTTCCTTTTATCGAATATGAAGTTACTCACTTTAAGAGTTTAAGAAAAACTTTTTTTAATCTTTTAATGCCAACGATAAGTGGCATTATGGGCTTTTTTTCGTGTGTAGTACTACAAATAACTAGATATATGATGGAAGGTTGGGATTTCCCAAGCGCTTTGAAATTTTTCTATACTATTATTGTGAAAAGAACACATGGTGATTTAAATAAACTAGGTGTTCATAATGAACAATTAGATATGAATTTGAGAGAACCACTAGGTGAAGTAATTCTTAAATACTTCAATGCTTCTGCATTCAATATTCCGGTAGGTACTGGGTTTATTGAAATAAAATATTGGGCGATAATTTTAATTATTGTAATTTTTGTTATTATAAGCATCATTCTCTTTAAAAAGAAAAAAGATAGAAAAATATTAGCTTTGCAAGCAATGACTTTTGTGAGTTTTTTGGCTCCTATGTCTTGGTATATAATCGCAAAAGGCCATGCTTCTGCACACTTACATTTAGATCCGCTTTTATGGCATTTGCCATTCATAGGTATTGGATTAGGATTAACTGGTTATTCAATTTCGCTTATGTTTCAACTTTTAAAGAAAAATATGTGAAAATATGTGAAAAGATAATTCTTTAGATTTACTTAAGAATTGTTTTTTTATATCCGTTTAATGTACTTTTGTTTTCATATATCGTATAATTATAACGCTATGGAGGTCAGTTTATGAAATTACTGTCTATCGTTGTGCCATGCTATAACGAAATGGAAACTGTTTCTATATTCTATCGTGAGACAACTAAAGTTCTCGATAAGATGGATATGAAGTATGAGATAATTTTTGTAAATGATGGTTCAAAAGATAATACTCTTTTCGAACTCCAAAAATTATATGAAGAACATAAAGATGTTGTTCGTGTTATTGATTTCAGTAGGAATTTTGGAAAAGAAGCTGGATTATTGGCTGGATTAGAATACGCTAAAGGGGATTATATTACTGTTATGGATGTTGATTTACAAGATCCACCAGAATTCTTACCTGTAATGTTTAAAACAATGGCAGAGAAGAATGTGGATATTGTAGGTACAAGAAGAGTATCAAGAAAAGGTGAACCTCCTATTCGCTCTTTCTTTGCAAGACAGTTCTATAAACTTATTAATAAATTCTCTGATGTGGAAATTGTTGATGGTGCTAGAGACTTTAGGTTGATGACACGTCAAGTTGTTGATTCTATTTTAGAACTAAAAGAATATCATCGCTTTTCAAAAGGTATATTTGTTTGGGTAGGTTATAAAACAGAATATCTTGAGTATGAAAATGTAGAAAGGGTTGCTGGTGAAACTAGCTGGTCTTTCTGGAAATTATTGGGATATGCATTTGAAGGTATTATTGCGTTTACTGTTGCACCTTTAAGAATCGCGACCTTTATGGGTGTATTAATTTCCATTGTTGCTTTCTTCACAATGATATTTGTAATTGTAAGAGCTTTATTATTTGGCGATCCAGTAAGTGGATGGCCAAGTATGGTAACTATCATGTTGTTCTTGGGAGGAATTCAACTTCTTGCCTTAGGAATTATTGGTGAGTACCTATCAAAAACATATATGGAAGTTAAGAAACGTCCAAACTATGTTGTTAGAAAGATATATGAATAACGGGAGGATTTTATGTCAAAATCAAAAACAAAGAATAACAAAATCAATGGATATTTGTTGTTGGGAATAATTGGTATATCAGTATTGATTACATTATTATTCGGATTTAATATTGTGTCTGTTTCACTAAAGAAGGGTTCAGGTTCTGGTGAGACAGTAGAGTTGGATTCAGGAGCATCAATGAAGAATGATTATTACACAATTGGTAATAATCCTACAGAACTTAATAAAACTAGCTTTAAAGAGCTAACATCAGCACTAAAGGAAAATGATCCTTTAAAAATTACTGATGCTGTTGTAAGGTCATTTATCTCAGAATATTTTACATGGACAAATAAAGATGGTAACTATGAAGTTGGTGGACTTCAATATATTTATGGTCCAAAATTTACACAGTTTAGTGAAGAATCTCGTTGGGGATTTTATTCGGATTTAGATTTATATATCTCTCAATTTGGGCGTGAAAACTTATTAGAAGTTGAATCTATCGAAACAACAGAAGTAGTTCCTGCTGGTCAATTCGCTGTAGGTGATAATAAAATGGATGCTTATTATGTGGAGGCAACTTGGACATATAAGAAATCAAATAAGATTAATGTTGATGAATTTCAAAAAACTGGATATTTCACAGTCGCTGTTAATGATGGACGTTATGAAATTGTTCAGATATTTGACAGTTACGAATAGGAGGACAAATTAATATGACTAAAAGAAAAGAACAAACTCGTAAAGCTAAGCGTATTAAAAGAGACCTCACTGTTGTAAATATAATATTTACGGTTCTTGCATTAGCTATAAACTTAATGATGTGGTGGTCTATATTTAGTTTAACTAGATATAGTTCATTTAGTAAATTAATATTTATTGTGATTAATGTGGTTGTTTTATTATTAATGCTTGTAATGAACTATATGTTGTTTATGTTAATAAAAACAAGAAAAGTATCATTTATGAATACTGTTTCAGCTATGTTAGTTGTATTCATGCTTGTTGGAACATTCGCAACATATGCTACAACAAAAATTAATGTAAATGTAAACAAGATAACCGATTCAGGATCAAAAAATGAAAAAGTTGAAACAAGTTTAGTTGTTTATAGTGAATCAGGTACAAGTTCAATCGCTAGTATTACAGATCTTGATGGAAAAACTGTCGGGTATATTGAAGGTGCTAATGATGGAACTATGGCGCTAGACGAGCTAACTGCAAAAAACATTAACGCAACTACTGTTGCGTATACAGACTATATTACATTAGCTCAAGCTTTATTTATTGGTGAAGTTGATTGTGCTGCTTTACCAAGTAATTACGTTGGTTTATTAGAAGTAAATGAAGGATTCAGTGAATATTTAGATAAAACAACTGCAATCTCAACATTTGACAAAGTGGTTAAAGTTGAAACAGAGTCAGGCTCTGCGATAGATGTTACAAAGGAACCATTTACTGTTTTAATTCTTGGGGTAGATGAAGGCAGATCAGATGCTATTATGGTTGCTTCATTTAATCCAATTAGTTTAAATGTTACATTAAGTTCCATTGCTCGTGATAGTTATGTACCTATTGCGTGCTATAGTGGAAAAAATTCAGATAAACTAGGACATGCTCGTGCAAGAAATAGACAATGTTCTATTGATACTATTGAAGATTTATTGGATATCGACATCGATTATTACTTTGAAAGTAATTTTAAAGGTGTAATTGATATGGTTGATGCATTGGGTGGAATTGTTGTTAACAATCCTATCGAATTTGTTGGTCAAAATGCATCATCAGAGCGTGGACACTTTACTGTTTGGGTTCCAGCTGGTGAGAGTGTTCCATTAAATGGTGAACAAGCATTGGCATTTGCTCGTGAAAGACATAAATATGCTTCAGGTGACTTCCAACGACAAGCTAACCAACAACAAGTTATTGAAGCAATACTAAGACAAGTAATGCGATTAAGAGATGTTAATAAAGGGTTAGCAATGTTAGATGCTGCTGGAGAAAACGTTTCTACAAATATGTCAGTTGATCAGTTAATTTCATTGTTTAATTATTCAATGAAAAAAGCTGGACGATATTATGATAAAACAACATTAGAAAATGTATTTAATATTATTGGGTCACGTGTAACTGGTTATAGTACAAGTATTTGGAACGATGCGAATCAAATGACGCTATCAATCGTCCGATTATTTGAAGGTGCTATTGAAGATACACATAATGCAATTATTAGAAATACAGATATGAATAGTCCTATTACAGCACCTAAATTTATGAAATGGAATGCTAACTGGGAATTTACAGCACCAGTTATTGCGAATGAAACATATTCAGAAGAAAGAATTGTTTCTGAAGTTCCGGATACTTTACCGAAATTTACTACGTTAGGTAAACTTCAAGGTTGGGCTAATTCATTTGGAATCGCCCTTAATATCCAAGAAATTGGAGAAGGTATGGAAGGTTATGATGCAAATCTTGCAGATGGTACTATTATTTGGCAAGATGTTCCAGCGGGAACTGCAGCATCGTCGATTACAACTATTAATGTAAAAGTTATTAGAAAAGCTGCTAAAACAGCTGCGTGTCCAGCAGATGCACCGGGTACTTATCCTAACTGTGTATGTACTGACACAACTAAAACATTTAATAAGGACAAAGGTGTATGTGAAGTTCCGACAGGAAAAGAACACACATTGACAGTTCGTTATGTAGTAGCCGATGGAGGAGTAGCAGCGCCAGCAACAGTAACTCAAAAGGTTGTGGAAGGTGCTTCGTACTCAGTTCAATCTCCAGCGCTTACTGGATACACTGCTGATGTAACGACTGTTACTGGTACAATGCCAGCGAAGGATGTTGATGTAACAGTAACATATAAAAAACCGACGACACCAACGGCAACCCCAGATACCACAACTGAAAAGGGTTGTATAGCGGCAGCTATGAAATGGTATAATGGTAAATGTTATAAGGATATAAAAACAGCTTGTGAGGCTAACGGAAAAGTAGTAGATGAAGCTGGAACAGGATGTAAAGATAAACCGCCAGTAACACCAACATGCGGAGCGAATGCTACCTATGATCAAAATGCAAAGGCTTGTGTATGTAATTCTGGATTCGAAGGAGATCCAGTAGCTGGATGCGTTGCTAAACCAGTAACACCAACATGTGGGGCAAATGCTACTTATGATCAAAATGCAAAGGCTTGTGTATGTAATCCGGGATTCGAAGGAGATCCAGTAGCTGGATGCATTGCTAAACCAGTAACACCAACATGTGGGGCAAATGCTACTTATGATCAAAATGCAAAGGCTTGTGTATGTAATCCGGGATTCGAAGGAGATCCAGCAATTGGATGTTCGGCGATTATTTCTTCAAACACACTCAATAATAGTTTAATAAGAATTTCTAGAAATTTATTATTGATACGATAATTAAGAAAAAACTCAAAATCACTTGTGATTCTTGGGTTTTTTTAATAAATGCAATATGGTATAATTATCAAAGTAAATGGAGGAATTCTATGAAAGGTATTATTCTTGCAGGTGGTAGTGGTACAAGGTTGTATCCACTTACAAAAGTTACATCAAAACAATTATTACCGATTTATGATAAACCAATGATTTATTATCCATTAAGTACACTAATGCTTGCGGGGATAAAGGATGTTTTAATTATCTCTACACCAACAGATCTTCCTAATTTTGAAAGATTATTGGGAGATGGTTCTCAGTTTGGAATTAGTTTATCCTACAAAGTACAAGAAGTTCCTAATGGACTAGCACAAGCATTTGTTTTAGGCGAAGAATTCATTGGAAACGATGATGTTTGTATGGTTTTAGGAGATAACATTTTCTATGGTAACCAATTTGGTAAAATGTTAATGAAAGCTGCAAATAATAAAGGCCGAGCAACTGTATTTGGACAATATGTTCACGATCCAGAAAGATTTGGTGTTGCTGAAATAGATGAGACTGGAAAAGTTCTAAGCTTAGAAGAAAAACCAGCACAACCAAAGAGTAACTATGCTGTTGTGGGATTATATTTCTATGATAACCGTGTTGTACAATATGCAAAAGACTTAGCACCTTCAGCCCGTGGAGAATATGAAATCACAGATCTTAATAAAATATACCTTGAAAAAGGTGAACTTGACTGTGAGGTGTTTGGACGTGGATTTGCATGGTTAGATACAGGTACCATTGATTCTCTTGCGCAAGCAACAAATTATGTAAAAACGATCGAAGAAATTCAAGGAATCAAAATATCTGTACCGGAAGAAATAGCTTACTATAACAAATGGATAACGAAGGAACAATTACTTGAAGCTGCAAGTGCATATGGTAAAAGTGGATACGGTGAATATTTACGATTCGTTGCTGCAGGTTCATTGAAAACAACTTATAACAAATAGATTGAGGAAATATGAAAATTGTATTTTTGGGATGTGGTTACTTAGGATATAACTTAAGCGAAGCATTAAAAGGAAAATATGAAACTGAAGTATGGGGACTAGTTAGTCCTTATTCTTCTTTTTCTACTATATTTAGAGAAATAAATGTATTTGATTTTGAACAGTTAGGTAAACAAGATTTAAAAGATGTAATTATTATTGATACAGTTTCATTAGTAGCGAATACTGCAAAAAGTGATAATGAAAATGAATTTTTAAGAAATCTATTTAATCGATATAATGACTTATTTGCATTCTTAAAGGAAAAGGGAATACATTCTTATTATTTTGTTTCTAGTGGTGGAACGGTCTATGGAGAAAGTGATGTTCCAATAAAAGAAAATCACGAATTGTTGCCAAAATCACTATATGCTAAAAGTAAAGTTATGTTAGAAAAGTCCATCGAAGAATCGGGTTTAAATTATATTATTATGAGATTAAGTAATCCATATGGTGGATATCAAGTTACAGATAAGAAACAAGGTGTTATACCAATCCTTATAGAGAAAGTTCTTAAGAATGAACAATTTGAATTATGGGGAGAAAGTACTACGGTTCGAGATTATATTTATATTGATGATCTGAGTAAGATCATGAATGTACTAATAGACAAAGATACAAAAAATGAAGTCATAAATATTGGTTCAGGTATAGGACATAGTTTACAAGATGTGTTTGATTTAGTTGAATCTAAAACTAAGAAGAATATTGATTTGAAAAAGATACAAATCGATGTACCGGTTGTGAAATCTATTATACTGGATATATCAAAATTAAAATCGTTGACAGGAATTACAAGCAATACTTCCTTAGAAGAAGGAATAGAAAAAGAAGTTCGTAGAATTCAGGAGGAACTAAAATGAAAATTTGTGTAACTGGTGGTGCAGGATTTATTGGTGGTAACTTTGTTTACTATATGTTGGAACAACATCCTGATTATGAAGTAGTTTGTTTGGATGCATTAACTTATGCGGGTAATTTAGAAACACTTGAAGAAGCAATGAAAAATCCTAAATTTAAATTTGTAAAGGGTGATATTGCTGATCGTTCATTTATTTATGATTTATTTGAAAAAGAAAAGTTTGATGTTGTGGTGAATTTTGCTGCTGAAAGTCATGTAGATAGAAGTATTGAAGAACCAGAAATTTTCCTTCAAACAAATATCATGGGAACTCAAGTATTAATGGATGCTTGTCGTAAGTTTGGTATTACTCGTTATCATCAAGTCTCTACTGATGAAGTATATGGTGATTTACCATTAGACCGCCCTGATTTGTTCTTTACAGAAGATACACCAATTCATACTTCAAGTCCTTATTCAAGTAGTAAAGCAGGAGCTGATTTACTTGTGTTAGCATATTATCGCACGTATGGATTACCAGTAACGATTAGTCGTTGCTCAAACAATTATGGACCATATCATTTTCCAGAGAAACTAATTCCACTTATGATTTCAAGAGCGTTAGCAAATGAGAGTCTACCTGTTTATGGTAATGGTGAGAATGTTCGTGACTGGCTACATGTGTATGATCATTGTAGTGCAATTGATTTAGTTATACACAAAGGACGTGTTGGTGAAGTTTATAACATTGGTGGACACAACGAACGTACTAATTTAGAAGTTGTTAAAACTATCTTAAGTACTTTAGATAAACCAGAAAGTTTAATTAACTATGTTACTGATCGTAAAGGTCATGATTTGCGATATGCAATTGATCCAACGAAGATTGAAACCGAACTTGGATGGAAACCTGTATATAATTTTGATACAGGTATTCAACAAACAATTAAATGGTATTTAGATAATAAATCATGGTGGGAAAACATTATTAATGGAGATTACCAAAACTACTACAAGAAAATGTATGAGGGACGAT
The DNA here is from genome assembly GCF_036637135.1 of Anaerorhabdus sp. Lineage (GTDB taxonomy): Bacteria > Bacillota_I > Bacilli_A > Erysipelotrichales > Erysipelotrichaceae > Anaerorhabdus. Next base: position 8,758 of record NZ_JAVWNC010000037.1, read on the forward strand.
AAATGAAATATGATGTAATTGTAATTGGATGTGGATTCGCAGGTTCTGTAATAGCGGAAAGATTTGCATCACAATCAAATAAGAAGGTATTAATTCTTGAAAAGAGAAATCATATTGGTGGTAATATGTATGATTTTATTGATGATAACGGTGTGCGTTACCACGAATATGGACCACATATTTTCCATACAAACAGTAAAGATGTAGTTGATTACCTATCAAATTTCACTGAGTGGTATCCATATGAACATCGTGTTCTAGGCTTAATCCAAGGAAAGAAAGTACCAATTCCATTTAACCTAACAAGTATTGAAAAATGTTTTGATTATGATAAAGCAGAAAAACTAAAAGAAGTATTAGTTGAAGCCTATGGTATGGATACAAAAGTACCTATCTTACGTCTTAGAGAGAATCCAAATGAAGAAGTTAAGGAATTAGCGGAATTCATATATGAGAATGTATTTAAGTATTACACAATGAAACAATGGGGATTAACTCCGGAAGAAATCGATCCAGGAGTTACGGCACGTGTTCCAGTGCTTGTAGGTCGAGATGATCGATATTTCCAAGATAAATATCAATGTATGCCAAAAGAGGGATATACAGCGATATTCGAAAATATGTTAAAACATGAAAACATTGAAGTTCGTTTAAATGTTGATGCACATGAACATCTACGTGTTGATATTCAAGAAAATAAAATCTACTTTGATAATGAAGAGTTTAATGGTGAAGTAATCTTCACAGGAGCTGTAGATGATTTGTTGAACTATGAATTTGGGGATTTGTCATATCGTAGTTTAGAATTTGATAAACAAACTCATGATGGTACTTATCAAGAAGTGGCAACTGTAAATTATCCAACACCTGCAGAAATGAATGGATATACACGAATTACTGAATATAAGCTTATGATGGAAAACATTCCTGAAGCTAAAACAACCATTGCGGTTGAATATCCATATGCTTATGATCGTAAAGGTGATAAAGGAAATATTCCATATTATCCAATTTTCACAAGTGAAGATAAGGATAAATATGAAATGTATTGTGACAAAATTAAAGGAATCACTAATTTACATGTAGTTGGTCGTTTAGCTGACTATAAGTACTACAATATGGATCAAATTGTTGCGCGTGCATTAATGGTTTATAATAATATAAAATAGCTGAAAGGCTATTTTTTCTATTCTAGGGACTATGTAAAGAAATACATAAATATGGTATACTTATCATGGTTTAATTTGGAGAATTTATGGATAAGAAAATACTGAAAAATTACTTTTATAACATATTATATCAACTGTTCGTAGTGATAACGCCTTTTATAACAGTTCCATACATTACAAGGGTATTGGGTGGAGAAGCTTTGGGGACAAGTGATTGGACTGCGGGTATTGTTCAATGGTTTGTCTTGTTTGGTATTTTAGGTGTTAATATTTATGGGAACAAGAAGATTGCAGAAGTACGTGATGATAAGAAAGTCATGTCAAAAACATTCTTTGAAATTTTTGTAATGCAATTTATTTGTATGCTTATTTCTGGTATAGCATATTTGTTATTTATACAAACTGTAAGTCCTGATATTCGTTTCTATGCGTTTTTACAAAGCATTTCATTGATATCGGTAGCTTTAGATGTTACTTGGTTCTTTTATGGTGTAGAGGACTTTAAAAAGGCTTCTATCCGCAATATGATTATCAAAGTTTTGGGTATTATTTTAATCTTCACCTTTGTTAAATCACCAAGTGATTTAGGTTTATTTATATTGATTAATGCTGGTAGTGGAGTTATTGGACAGGGGATTATGTGGGTTCAATTGCGTCACTATATCTCATTTGAGAAAATATCAGCTAGTGGCATTATTCAACATTTAAAACCCAATATTTTATTATTTATACCGCAAATTGCAACTAGCATTTACACAATGTTGGATGTAAGTATGCTTGGTTATTTATATCCGAATGTTGCGCATGTTTCATATTATCAACAAGCTCAACGATTTATTAAAATGTTTTTATTCTTCATTACTTCAATTGGGGCAGTTATGTTGCCTCGAATTGCGAACATGAATACAAGAGGAGAAGAAGCTAAAGGTGAGATAACTAGATTTCTTCAAACAACATTGAGAATGGCTTTATATTTAGCGATTCCAATGATTGTAGGTATCATAACTTTAATACCTTCATTTATCGCATGGTTTATGAATCAAGAATATCAAATTGTAACACCATTAATTATTTTGACAACGCCTATTATTTTCTTTATTAGTTTAAGTAATGTGTATGGTACACAATATATGCTTCCAACAGGAATGACAAAAGAATATACAACATCTGTTGTTGCAGGCGCTATTACCAATGCCATATTGAATTTTATATTAATGCCAAAATACGGGGCGTTTGGTGCTATAGCAGCATCAGTAACTGCAGAGTTTGTCGTAACATTTATACAATGGTTAAAAATCAGAAATAAAATTGATCTTAAAATAAAAATTAAGAATATTTATAAGTATATTTTATCAAGTTTGGTTATGGGAACTGTTGTTTATTCTGTATGCCAATGGTTAGAGCCTAGTTTTTTAAATAACATAATAGCGATTGGGCTAGGTTGCGGTGTTTATTTTGCATTACTTACTATCCTTAAGGATGATTTCCATATGAATTTACTTAGAAAAGTATTGAAAAGGAGAAAGACCATATGAGTAAAGTAAGTATTATCGTACCAATTTACAATGTTGAAGAATATTTACCAAAATGCATAGAATCATGTTTAGCTCAAACCTTTACTGACTTTGAATTAATCTTAGTAAATGATGGAAGTAAAGACAATGGATTAGCAATATGCCAAGAATATGAAAAGAAAGATACAAGAATTCAAGTCTTGGATAAACCAAATGGTGGATTAAGTGATGCTAGAAATGCCGGTATGAAAATCGCAACATCACCCTATATTTATTTCTTGGATTCAGATGATTTCATCGAACCCACATTGATTGAAAAATGTGTGAAACGATTAGAAGAAACAAATGCGGATATGGTTATCTTTGATGTCTATCAATATTTCATGAAAACAAATACAAAAGAAATCATTCGTAATGGATATGCAAATAATCTTTGTGTAAATGTCAATGATGAACCAGAAGTATTAACGAAGGTGTTAAATGCAGCATGGAATAAAATGTACAAATTATCACTGTTTAAAGATAACAATATTGAGTATCCTGTTGGTTACTATTACGAAGATTTAGGGACAACCTATAAGTTAATGCTTAAAGCAAATAAAATATGTTTCATTAATGAACCTTTATATGATTATCTTGCCGATAGACCGGGAAATATTACACAACAATTTAATCAAAAAACATATCATATCATTGATATGGCAAATGAAATTGTAGAATATTATAAAAAAGAAAATGAATTTGATAAATATAAAAATGAGTTGATGTTTATAACGGGTGTTAATATCATGGAATGTTTGAAAAAGACAAGAAATATTAATGATGAAAAGGCAGTGAATCAATTTATTGATGATTGCTTCAGTTATATCCATAAAACATTTCCAGAATTCCCAAAATGCAAATATGAAATATGCCGACAAAAGAATGATTGGATTTATGCAAATCCTAAAATTCTAAAGCTATACTTAAAAGTAAGAAAATACTTACATTAGGAGGATAATATGAATAAAGTTACGGTAATTGTACCTATATATAATGTTGAACAATATGTAAGAACTTGTTTTGATTCATTACTGAAACAAACTTATGAAGATTTTATTGTCTATGCAGTGAATGATGGTTCACCTGCGAATGAGCAAATAATCATTGACGAATATGTTGCGAAATACCCGAATAAGTTTGTAGGTATTAAAAAAGAGAATGGTGGATATGGCTCAGTACTTGAAATGGCTATTGAGAAATGTGAGTCACCTTATTTTATCATTTGTGATCCAGATGATTATTTAGCAGATGATGCATTATCTCATCTAGTTGATCTTGCGGAATTGTCGAATGCTGATATTACAATTGGGGCTAAGTATTTTATTTATTCTGATGGAACTGATAAAGATTATGATGCAGCATATAATACTGCGTTTACTAAGCTAAAAACTAACACGGTTTATAATAAAGGTACAGTAGAATATAATGATTTATTCTATATTGATCCATCTCCGCACAGTAAACTATACAAGAAAGAAGTTGCGAAAAAGATTAAGTTCTTACACAAAGTAGGATACACAGATAATTTGTTGTTCTATATTAGTTTATTAACAGGGAATAAAGTCATTTATACAGATAAAGCTTGTGCTTACTACTTGGTAGATCGTGCTGGTAATACAATGACTGATATTCGTCCAAAAGCATTAGATGCACACATTGAAGTGTTTAAGACAATTGTAGATCAAGCAGAAGCGCTAAATCCTTGTGATATGTTCTATTATCGTATGTTTGAAAGTTATAAATTTATTTTATATCAAACACCTAGAATGTTAGGGACAAAGACAGAGTACAAAGAAAAACTGGATCACTTGTATGAGTTTGTAGAGAAGCTAATTCCTCATCGTAGTGCTATTCAACCACTATATAAGAAATATGCGAAAGGTGGATTCTTAGAGAAGTATAGAGATATGCAACTACTTAAGAAATCATCTAGCAAGAAGACTTATGCAGTTATTGAAGAAAAAATGATACAAAACTTTAAGGAGAAATAAACATGAAACTATCCATCATTGTTCCGATGTACAATGTAGAAGATTATATCCAACAATGCTTGGATAGTTTAGTTGTACAAACTTGTTCAGATTATGAAGTAATTGTTGTAGATGATGGTTCAACAGATAATGGACCACGCATTGTTGATGACATGATTGAAAAATATCCACATCTAATTCATCAACTTCACAAAAGCAATGGTGGATTAAGTGATGCAAGAAACTATGCGATTCCATATGCAAAAGGTGAATACATCTGTTTCTTAGATAGTGATGATTATGTAGAACCCACATTGTATGAAAAACTAGTAGCAAAAATGGATGAAGGTTTTGATGTTGTGGTTACCAATATCGAATATTTCTATGAGAATGGAAGTCCGTCATGGGTAATGAAGGGACTAAGTACTTGGAATGCGCCAACGATTTCAAAGAAGGCAATTTTATCACCTATGTTTGCTTGGAATAAAATATATAAAGCACAATACTTTAAAGAAAAAGGTATGCGCTATCCACTGAATACATGGTATGAAGATATCCCAGTGACAACACCAATCTTTGCAACTACTGATAAAATTGGTTATTTAGATGAAACACTCATTCATTATCGTCAAAGAGAAGGTTCAATTATGTCGGTTACGAAAAGTGAAAGACTTAAAGAAATCTTTGGAATCATGAAGGATGTAAGAGATTCAATGAAACAACTTAATTTATATGATGAATATCATGATGAAATTGAATACTTACACATTGAACATTTACGATTATATGGAATGTTTAGATTTATCCGCTCACCATTATTTGATGAGTTATATGAATTATCAGATGCATGTATGAAAGAATATTTTCCAAACTGGAAACAAAATAAATATATATCAAATCTAAATAGTAAGAATAAATTATTTTTGAAGTATTTTAACAAAACGACGAAAGGTATATTTACACTATTTATCAAATAGGAGGAATTGTATGAGAACTAAACATTCATTTTATAACATCTTAGTAAGTTTGATTACGAGCATAATTTTACCTTTGGTAGGTTTTGTAAAGTATAGCTTATTTGTAAAGTTATATGGTAGTGATGTTAATGGGTTACAACTAACAATTGCACAAATTATCATGTTTTTAAATATTTGTGAGTTAGCATATTCATTAGCATTTAGACAATTATTATTTAAACCACTTGCGAATAATGACCGCGAAACGGTACTTAAATACTATTATGGAGCAAGGAAGGTATTTAGATTTACTGGTTATGCCGTACTTGGATTAGGATTAATCATTGCGATTATATTCCCATTCTTTGCACAATCACCATTTGATTATATTCAAACAGTTGGAACATTTGCGATTCTATGTATTCCATATGGTATTTCATACTTTATGATGGGACCTAACTTTGTTATTATTGCAGACCAACAAGAATACAAGATTAATATTTGGATTCAATCATTTGCGATATTAAGAATGATGCTTATGATTCTTGTTATATTGGCTAAAATGAATTTCGCATGGATTATTTTCATCGAAGGTGCAAATATCTTAATCTCCAACTATGTAGCAAGAAGAATTGCATTAAAGGCATATCCTTGGTTATTAGATAAACCTAAGATTGAATCATCAGATGAGTTTGTGAGTAATGCAAAGTACACGATTGTTCAACGTTTAGCATTGCTTGCAACATCAAATACAGATAACATTGTCATCTCAATGTTCATGGGTTATAGCATGACGAGTGTGTTTGGTAGTTATAGTTATTTAACGGATTCAGTTTCAAAAATCATTAATAGTGCAATCACATCACCAATTAATAGTTTTGGGAATTTATTTAATGATGATCGAGCTGATGCTTACAATGTATTTACTGAGTTCTTTAATTTTGCAGTTTATATCGCAAGTATTATCTCAATATGTATCTTTGTTGTGATGAATGATTTCTTAGTTTATTGGATGCGTAATGCAGAAAACCCTGAATTATATATCGTATCTACAACAGTAGCTTTCTTATTTGCGATGAATATATTCTACTTAACAATGAGAGAGCCAATTATTATTTCAAGAGATGCAAATGGACTATTTAAAAATGCAAAAAACAATGCATTTCTAATGGCGATTACAAAAGTTATATTATCCGTAATTTTAATTCAATTTTGGGGCTTTGCAGGTATTCTTCTTGCAACTTTGATTACTAACTGGATTATTGATTTCTTGTATAACCCGGTTCTTGTATACAATAAAGTATTTAAACTAAAACCAATTCGTTATTATGCGATGGTGGCATCACGTGTTTTATTAGCGTTGTGTATTGGTGCAGTAGCTTATATTATTTGGAATAACAACATTGCATATATTAGTGGTGGCATTATTCACTTCATTATTGCTTGCTTGATTTTAGGAGTTTCTGTAGGTGCAATCATGACAGTAATCTATGCAGTATCTTATAAATCATTTAGAAATCTATTTGTTCGCTTGATTGGAATATTCAAAAGAAGCAGAACTGTTGAATAGGAGATTAGTATGAAAAAAATTCTTTGTGCCTTACTTATTTGTCTATTAATTACTGGTTGTACAAACAGTAATTTTAGTGGTGAAGTTAAAATATCATTGGATAACCAAGATTTTGATTTATGGAAAGCACAAGGAATCGATGAAACAATTACTTATGATGGAGAACTACTTAGTAATAAAACATTCAGTATTGGATTTTGGATTAAGCCTACAACAAATAAAGCAGGCACAGCACTCTATACAATCGGTGATGAAAACAACTATGTACAATTGGTGACTTCAGGTTCAACAGATTCCCAAGATGGTACAACATATAGTGGTATATCTCTTGTTTCTAAAACAATTGGGAATGAGGATTGGGTAGTTGCGGAAGGTAATAAAACACTTCAAACAGGAAGATTCAATTATGTAGTTACTCAGTTTGATAATGGTTCTGCGACTATTTATTTAAATGGTGAAAAAGTAGCTGAAGGTAAATTGAAATTAGGTTACAGTAAGAATTTATTACAATTTGGTAGAGATAGTGTTTACGGTATAAATCATGAAGATGGATTTGTGTCGCAACTCATGATTGGTAGTAGTTTATTGAGTGATGAGAAGATATTGAAAAATTATGAAAGTCAGTATTCTAATGTTTTATTAGATAGTATTACATTTACAAATATGGATGATGTGATTAACGCGCCATGGTTAGTAGATGTTACAGTTGATGATGTACCTGTTACATGGGTTAGTAGTAATCCAGATGTAATGAGTGTGTATGCTAAGCTTAACCCTGTAAAGGAAGACACTGTGGTTACTATGAATGCAACAATTGATGTGAATGGTGTAAAATCAAGTAAAGATTTCGATTTTACAGTAAAAGCATTAACAAATGCAACCATGCTCAATCGTGATTTAATTGAATGTGACGCTAGTATCCAAAAGGTTATTCATGATGGTTTTGAGTTACCAACACAATTCACAAATAATTCTGTTGCGACATGGTCAATCGTAAAAGGAAACGCAACAATCGAAGACCAACACATCATTAAAAATACAGATAATGAAAAAGAACCAATCACAGTACAAGTAGTATTGAATAATCAATCTGAGACTATTACAAAAACTTATGATTTAGTATTGTTAGATAAAGTTGCAGGTTATGTTCTATCCTACTTCAATGGTGAATTAGGTGAAGAAACTGGTAAGCTTGCAATAAGTAAAGATGCACTCCATTGGGAAGATTTAAATCAAGGAGAGAGTATTATCACAAGTGAGTTAGGGAATGGAAGAATAAGAGATCCATTTATAACACGAGATAAAAACGGAAACTTTGTTGTGCTTGCAACCGAAGGATTTGATAATCCATATATTTATATTATGAATAGTAATGACCTCATCGATTTTAGTGATCAACAATTAGTAAGAGTTGCTTATTTTGATGAAGCTATGCAAATGAGTGGTAAACGCGCATGGGCACCTGAAATGATGTATGACATGGAAACGGATCAATATTATATTTATTTTAGTGATCCAGGCGACAAAGAATTAGTTGGACACATCTATGCTGTGAATACAAAAGACTTCAATGAATTTAGTTATCCATATTCTTATTACAATCCAGGATACAATGTTATTGATGGAACCATATTACCACTTGATGGAAAATATTGGATGTTCTACAAAGATGAAAGAAAAGCAGCACAAACTATTTTCTTTGCATCAACCAATAAATTATCAAATGGGTTTGGCTTAGCATATGATGATCGATTTATATTTGATCAAAAGTACATCGAAGGACCTTTTGTTACTAAAGTGGATGATGGATATGTGCTTTACGTAGACTACTATCCTAAAGGTACATTCCATGTCGCAAAATTCACAACATTGGGTAAAGAAATGGATTTTGAGTGGTTAGATGAAACTGAATATAATTTACCAAATGAAGATGTTAGACATGGGTCGATTATTCCAGTTACACAAAAAGAATTAGATAAGATTATTAATAATTATAAATAGGGGGAACTATGAATATATTAGTAGGTTATACAGGATTTGTAGGGTCAAACATTCAAATGAATATGAAATTTGATTATGTTTTCAATTCGAAGAATATAGAGGATGCATTTGGATTAAATCCAGATTTACTTATATACTCAGGCGTACCTGCTGAAAAATTTATAGCAAATAAAAACCCCGAAGCAGATCGAGTAATTATTGATAATGCAATAAATAACATAAAAAAAATTAATCCAAAAAGAATTGTATTAATTTCTACAATTGATGTATTAAGAAATCCAAATGGTAAGGATGAACAAGATATTGTTGATGAAGAAGGTTTAGAGCCGTATGGTCTTAATCGAAGATATTTAGAAAAATGGGTGGTTGAGCATGTTCAACATGCTCATGTCATTCGTTTACCAGGACTTTTTGGTAAAAATATAAAGAAGAACTTTATCTATGATTGTATACATTTTATACCAAAATTATTAAATGAAAATAAGTACAAAGAACTGAAAGCAAAAGATAGTAGTTTCGACAGATACTATGAACTGTTACCTAATGGATTTTATGGATGTACATGTGCTAGTAAAGAAGAAAAAGAAGACTTAATAAATATTCTAAAAAGAGTTGATTTTTCTGCACTTAATTTTACCGATAGTAGGGGATTGTTTCAGTTTTATCATTTAGCTTATTTAGCAAACCACATCCAAATTGCAATTGAAAACAACCTTCGATATTTACACCTTGCTGTTGAACCAGTACAAATAGGTGAACTTTATCATTTCTTATATCAAAAAGAATTTGTTAATGAAGTTACAAATGTGATTCCGCATTACGATTTTAAAACATCTTATGACTATTTGTTTAATGGAAGTAATGGATATCTATTTTCTAAATCACAAGTGATGAAAGAAATTAAGGAATTTATCCAAGGTGAAGTGCAATGAAACTTGCAATTTCCAATATAGCATGGGATGCAATTTATGATGATGAAATGTATAGGTTTCTAAATGAACTTAACTTTGATGGTTTAGAAATTGCGCCAACAAGATTATTTTCAAGTCAACCTTACGAACATTTGAATGAAGCAAAAGAATTTTCAATCAAACTTAAAAATCAATACGGATTATCTATACCTTCTATGCAATCAATTTGGTTTGGAAGAAGTGAAAAAGTTTTTGGTGGTGAAGAAGAGAGAGAAAGTTTAATAGAATACACAAAGAAGGCTATTCTTTTTGCAGAAGCAATTGGTTGCCATAACCTAGTTTTTGGAAATCCAAAAAATAGAAACAATGATACAGAACAAGAAGTTTTAGAAATTGCAGTATCTTTCTTTAAAGAAATCGCAGACTATGCAATTCAACATAATACAATAATCGGGTTAGAACCAAATCCAAGTATTTATAATACGAATTTTATTAATACCACAAAGGAAGCATTCGAGTTTTGCAAGATTGTTAATTCTAAAGGGTTAAAAGTGAATGTAGATTTAGGAACGATGATATGCGAAGAATCAAGTATTAGTTTACTTCAAGAACATCTTAATGAGATAAATCATATTCATATTTCAGAACCATTTCTAAAACCTATTACAGAAAGAGATATACACAAAGAGCTGAGAGAAATAAATAATTATGATAAGTTTATCTCAATTGAAATGGGAAATTGTAATGATATAGAGCTTGTAAAAGATAGAGTAAGATATATTCGAGGTATATTTTGATGAATACTTTAAAGAATGCATGTGTACCAAAGTATGAAGTTTATGAGTATAAAAAGAAAACTTCTGATTATTGTTTGGTTATACCGATTATCAATGAAGGACAAAGAATACTTTCTGAATTAGATAAAGCTGTACAAGCAAATGTCCATGCACAATGTGACATCATTATTTGCGATGGAGGTTCAAGTGATGGATCAACTGATAAAGAAATTATGATAAGCCATGGTGTAAATACGTTATTAGTAAAAAGAGATGTAGGTAAGCAAGGCGCACAATTAAGAATGGGATTCTATTGGGCATTGAAAAGAGGGTATAAAGGCATTATAACAATTGACGGTAATAACAAGGACAGTATTGAAGATGTACCATCATTTATTAAGAAACTTCAAGAAGGATATGATTTCGTTCAAGGGTCGCGTTTTATAAAGGGTGGTAAGGCTATAAATACACCGCTATCACGATATATTGCAGTCAGATGTATTCATGCACCGATGATTTCTTTGACTGCCAAGAAAAAATTTACTGATACTACAAATAACTTTAGAGCTTACTCTACAGCTTATTTATTAGATGAAAGAGTAAATCCATTCCGTGAAATATTTATGACATATGAGTTACTAGCGTATTTATCAGTACGTGCCGATCAATTGGGATATAAAACTTGTGAGATACCAGTATCAAGGATTTATCCTGAACATGAAAAAACACCAACAAAAATAAGTCCGTTAAAAGGTAACTTTGAATTAATAAAAATATTAGTTAACAATGCATTAGGTAAATATAGTTAAGGGAGAAAGACGTATGAATTACGATAAAGTGATTATAGGTGCAGGATTATATGGATTATATTCTGCTATAATTTGTGCAAAACAAAACGATAATGTATTAGTCGTTGAAATTGATGATGAACCATTTAGTCGTGCAACATATATTAATCAAGCTCGTGTTCATATGGGATATCATTATCCAAGATCATTAGAAACAGCAATTAAATCTAAGGGATACTTTGAACGATTTGTAGCAGACTATTCTGATTGTATTTTATTCAATTTTGATCAAGTCTATGCAACAAGTTCAAATTTTAGCTGGACGAATGCAAAACAATTTGAGAAGTTTTGTAAAGACGCGAATATTATGTGTGAGCCTTTGCAAGCAGCGAAATTCTTTAAAGATGATATGGCTGATGGTGCATTTTTAACAAAAGAATATACTTATGATGCTAAAATTCTACTTCAGAATTTACTTCACGATTTAAAAAAGTATCCAAATGTTGAGATGAAGACTGGATGTTCAGTTCAATCAATAAAAAAAGATAATGAATACTATCAATTAGAGTTAAGTACAAAGGAATCAATCACAACACCATTCTTAATTAATACGACATATGCTAGTGTAAATCAAATACACAATATGTTAGGAATTGAACCATTTAAAATTAAATATGAGTTGTGTGAAATTATATTATGTAAAATCAATGATCAACTAAAAGATGTTGGTATCACAGTGATGGATGGTCCATTTTTCTCAATTATGCCTTTTGGTAAAACAGGATATCATTCATTAACATCAGTAACATTTACTCCTCATAAAACAAGCTATGAAGCATTGCCAACATTTGAATGCCAAAAGCGTAGTCAAGGTAAGTGTAGTCCGGAACAACTAGGGAATTGTAATACTTGTCCTGCTAAACCAAAGTCCGCTTGGCCTTATATGTCTCATTTGGCAAAGAAGTATTTAAAAGACGAATATGAATTTGAATATGTAGATTCATTATTCTCTATGAAACCTATATTAAAGACATCTGAAGTAGATGATTCTAGACCTACTGTATTACGAAAAATTACTGAGAATCCAACTTTTATTACTGTTTTATCAGGTAAAATTAACACAGTGTATGACTTAGATGAGGTGCTTAAAAATGATAAATAATAAAGAAAAGAAGTTTATTTCTGCTGTTGTCTATATACATGACAATGAAACTATCATTGAAAAGTTTTTGATGACAATAAATCGTGTTTTAAATGATTATTTTGAAAAATATGAAATTATTTGTGTAAACGATTGTTCTAGTGACAATAGTGTTGCGAAGATTGAACAAGTTGCTAAGTCGTTCGATGATATGGTATGTACGATTGTTAATATGAGTTATTACCAAGGTTCAGAAGTTAGTATGAACGCAGGGATTGATTTAGCGATTGGAGATTTTGTATTTGAATTTGATCATGTTTTTGTTGATTATGATGAATCATTAATTATTGAAACATACAATCACTTGCTGGAAGGTTATGATATTGTCTCAACAAGTAATAGAAAAGAAAAAAAATCATCAAAATTATTTTACAAACTATATAATATGAGTTCTCACTCACAATATAAACTATGCACGGAAACTTTTAGAATTTTATCACGTCGTGCAATTAATCGTGTTCATTCAATGAGTAAATCAATACCTTACCGTAAGGCGTTGTATGCAAATTGTGGATTGAAAATGGATGTATTATATTACACTTCGACAACAGATGTTCAAAAACAAGTTTCTAAAGAGTTATCCAGAAATAG
>NZ_JAVWNC010000038.1:0-22175 GCF_036637135.1 Anaerorhabdus sp.
TTGAAAAGTATGGTCTAACTTCTACTGAAATTATGAAACAAGTTAAAGAAAATATCTAAACAACCTCAAGGGGTTGTTTTTCTTCGGATACTAATTTATATAACTTTTTAAAAATGTGATATGCTCAATATATAATAGATAGAAACATGACTAAAGAGGGATAAATATGATTAAGAATCAATGGTATGCAATACTTCCATCAAAGGAAGTGAAGAAAGACAAAATCGTTGGGGTAAGAAGACTAGGATTGAATCTATGTTTGTTTAGAAATGATGAAGGAACTATTGGCTGTTTGATTGATAAGTGTACACATCGTGGTGCCGCAATCAGCAAAGGAGAACACAAAGGGAATTGTGTAGCTTGTCCTTTTCATGGCATTCGATTTGATAAGGATGGCAAAACAGTTTTGGTACCTGCCAATGGTAGAATTGCAGAGCCTGAACAACGCTTCAATGTGAAAAGTTATCTTGTAAAAGAAGCTCACGGTATGATTTATTTTTGGAATGGAGACAAAGAAAAAGCAACTGAGAAGTTACCATTCTTTGATGATCAAATTACGGATGATATGGTTTATAGTGAAATGAGTGATTTGTGGCATGCCCATTACTCACGATGTATTGAAAACCAATTAGATGTAGTTCACATTCCTTTTGTACATTACAATACAATTGGAAGAGGAAATAAAACAGTAGTCAATGGACCTGCAATGGAAGTTATGGGGCATACCATTTTAGTTAGTGGTAACAATAGTGTTGATCAAGGACAAGCTCCAATTAAGGCAAATGAATTAAAAATAAATCCACATCTTAATCTAAAGTTTATCTTTCCAAATGTATGGCAAAATTACATTGCGGATGATCTACGCGTTGTGATTTTCTTTGCGCCTGTCGATGATGAGAATACGATGTTCTATATTCGCTTCTATACTAATAAATTTAAAATGAAGTTCTTGAATCAAACGATGGCATACTTTGGTAAGTTTGCGAATCGCGTCATTGAAAGGCAAGATAAAGTAGTAGTTGAGACACAACTTCCCAAAGCATCATCACTACTCGGTGGAGAAAATTTACTGAGAGGCGATAGTCCGATTATGACCTATCGTAAAATAAGGGATACATTACAAAAAGAGTCTGAGTCAAGTTAAAAGCCATTTCTATTACGAAATGGCTTTTAATTTCTGTTTCAATCTTAATTGAATGATAAATAACTGCAATACAGATGCAGTGAGTTTAAATGATTTAATTTCTTCATCAGTAAAATTTTTATTCGTTCGTGAATCTTCAAATCCAATACCACCAAAGAACTTGCCATCATCAATGATAGAACATTGAATCATGGTTTTAATAGACTGACTATCTAGTTTTTCTTTGAAATCATCTTCAAGATAATCACTACAAGGGCAATAGAAAATACCTTTATCATTAAAGTAACTTAAATAATTACTTAATGATCCTGTATACTCAATTTGACTCAGTGATTTTGAAGGGAAATTTTTATCTCTCCATTCATATGTGATCGTCGCAACTGAGCAATCTTCATTATTTTCGAAAATGTATACATGATCAACACCATAATATTGTCCAATAATCTCTAGTACTTTACCAATATCCGATTCTAAATCTGTACTTTGAGTTAAAGCAGTTAAAGCGTATTGTGATAAGCGTTGATTTCCAATTAGAAAAGTATCTGAAACAATAGGAGTACCGGAAGCGGATTTACTTTCGACATGTGTGTTGTCTTCTGCGAAGTTGTAGATTGTATAACCGTTTCTACCCTTTGACTTTTGGATATAAAGCGCTTCATCAGCATGTTGATAAAGTGTGAGATAATCCACGGTATTTCGCTCGAACAACGCAATCCCGATACTACAACCAATTTTTTGTTGAGAGTTTGTTGGTTTAATACTTTGTAATGAATCAATCAGTACTTTAGCACGATTTTCAATAGCACTTAGTGATGGTATATGTGGGAAGTAAATGAGAAATTCATCTCCGCCAACTCTTCCTACAAAATCAGTTGCACGTGTTTTATTCTTAAGAATACCCGCAACTTCAGATAGAATGCGATCACCACATAAGTGTCCATATTTGTCATTAATTTGTTTAAAGTTATCCACATCGATAATGAATAAAGCTTGAAGAGATTTAGAACCATCAGGTTCCATACTTTGTGTAACCAAACGATTGATTGCGGATTTGTTGAACAAACCAGTTAAAGCATCACGTTGTGCTAAATCTACAAGTCTTAATTTTTGAGACATTTCCTCATCAATATCGATGATAACGCCAATAGCGCGAATTGCGATTCCCTTTTCATTGTATAGAAGTGAGAATCGGATACGAGACCAAATATATTTCTCGAATTTATTTTTTAAACGAATTTCTGTATCCACATGGGGTGATCCGACATTGATGTTTTTAATAATCTGACGAAGGGGTTCAATGTCATCAGGATGTACGCTATCTGGAATCGTGTTTTCTTGAAGTAAACTGATAGGAAAAGGCTCGTAACCAAACTTTTCATTCCAATTTGAAGAAAATACCAATTCATCTTTTAATAGATCCCATTCAAAGATGATGTCAGTTGTTTGACTAATGACGATTTGGTAACGTTGTAATAATAAACGTAATTCTTCCTGTTCCTTTTTTCTTGATTCAATTTCTATTAAGATACAATAGAAACAAACATCATCATCATAAGGTAGAACACTACATTTATCTAAAATCCAGATGGGTTTATTTTCGTGGTTTAATACGCGATATTCAAAATCAATATTGGGATTTCCTACTTCATGATTACGAACCGTGGATAATACATATTCACGATCCTCTGGATAAATCATATTGATATATCGGTTATCGAATTTCTCGTTAATTTCATCTGCGGTATATCCAAACATATTTAAGAAGCTATCACTATAGGATGCGAATGTAAGGTAATCATCATTTAAACATTGATGAGCTCCGCCTGGAACTTTCGTGGTTAAACTTTCAAGTCGACGGATATGTGCATCCAAGTCAGTTCTCAACGCTTCTGTATCTTTACGTAATAAACTTGGAACAAAATATTTTCCATCTTCTTGTGTATAGTCAGGATGCGAAAAATGCACATGACTAAGTTTCAAATCAGGATATCCTTCAAACCCAAGGGTTAAACGAACATCTTCCACAGCAAATTTAGAATCTTCCGGAATCGCTTTTAAGTTACCGTAAACTAAGCATGAGGTATCTGATAATTTTGTGAAATAAAAGTTAGAATCTTCTACGACGAATTTTCCGCTATATTCATCTAGTTGGCTAATTATTGAGACAATGGCGTCTTCTGCACTAGAACTAAATTCATTTATACCAGTACCGATTAGTGAAAAGTCACTCGCAAGAAAATCTTGTAATGATAAAAAATCTCGCTCGTCAAAATACTTGACCTTTAATTCATTTGTTAAGTGTAAAGCTAATTCTTCTAGATTCACAAAAAATCACTCCTTTTAGTGGGGGTTAATACATGGTTGCAAATCAAATTATTACGAGGTATTTGTTGATTTAATTCTAGCAAACAAAGGATTAAAATACTATCTAATTATTTTATGCGTGAAAATGAGCCTTTTTTGTGAATGTGCAACGGAGCGTGGCGGAATTGTAAAGTAGGAATGGTAGAGTGCTATAATTGATTTGTGTACAATTTCTATGGAAGGTAGGGATTTTATGAAATTCAATGAAAAGCTATTAAAGCTACGTAAAGAAAAAGGATATTCTCAAGAAGAACTTGCACAAATGTTGGGAGTATCAAGACAAGCAATATCAAAATGGGAGGTTAGCGATTCGTATCCAGAAATAGAAAATGTCTTAGAAATAAGTAAACTATTTCAAGTTTCAACGGATTATTTACTAAATGATCAGCAAGAAGAAATGAATGTATTAAAAGAAGAGAGTGAAAAGAAACATTATGGATTTTTATTAGGTGTAATTATAAGTGTAATCGGTCTTATCTTTTCTGCAATGGGATGGTATGAAAATCAAACATTCAGAGAAATATCGATTGGGATTATCATTCAATTGGGTGGTGTTGTGACATATGAATTATTAAAAGGAAATCGAAGCAAAGATTTTGTGTTCTATTCGATCTTTGTTTTATTGGTATTTCCTTATGTTTCTATGATGCTCGGTATGTATATTTTAAATTTTTACCCAAGCCCATATGAATTTTTTATGCCTTTTATTGTAAATGGTGTGATTTATATTTTCTTGTGTGGCGTGGGAATTGTACTTGCTAAAATAATAACTAGAAAAGATAAATGAATGTAACCGGTTGCGTATGTTGTTCGCTTGAAATAAAACTAGTTAATTGATGCTGGGTTTGTTATAATACCCTGTATTGGGGGCGAGAATATGACAACAATCAAAACGAATAAAATGGCCACTTGGTCAATACCTAAATTACTATTCTCCATGAGTATCCCGGCAATGTTTTCGATGCTTATACAAGCACTTTATAATATTGTAGATACAGTTTACATTTCGCAAATATCGGAACAAGCGATGTTTGCTCTTGGGTTAGTATTTCCAATGCAAATGATAGTTACTTCCTTATCTTTAGGAGGTGCGATTGGGACATCGACATTAGTAGCTCGACGTCTTGGTCAACAAAATCATGCAGAAGCAAATAAGACGGCATCAACTGGTCTTATCTTAGCTTTATTCCACACTGCACTTTGTGCAATCGTGGGAATCTTCTTATCAAAACCATTCTTATCTTTATTTACGCAAGATGCAACAGTCTTAGCGATGGGGTATGATTACTTAAGTATTGTTATGGTTTGTAGTATTGGTGTCTTTGTGGGAATGTACTTTGAGAGAATATTCCAAGCACAAGGCAATATGATTCTACCAATGATTTCATTATTAATTGGGGCAATCACAAACATTATCTTGGACCCTATATTCATCTTTGGTTACTTTGGTATCCCGGCAATGGGTGTTAAGGGTGCTGCTATTGCGACAGTAATTGGGCAGATCTTTGGAATGATCTTTATTACATGCTGCATGGCTTTTGGTAAGCATGAAGTGAAATTTCAATTTAAAGGATTACACTTACGTTGGCAACGTATTAAAGCAATCTATGCTGTGGGCTTACCAGTTGCGATTATGAATGCAGTAGGTTCTGTCACAACAACATGTATGAACTTTGTATTAGTTAATTATTCCGATGCGGCGGTTACCGCATTAAGTATTTACTTTAAATTAAACTCATTTGTGTTCATGCCTGTCTTTGGATTAAACCAAGGGGCATTACCAATCTTATCGTATAACTTTGGGTCACAAGATGTTGAACGTTATAAAAAGACAGTTAAGTTGTACCTTATAACTGCGATTAGCTTAATGACTGCTGGTACAATCTTATTTATGTTTGGTACGGATTTATTGCTTGGTTTATTTAATCCATCACCAGCGTTATTAGAGGTTGCACATGTTGCACTCATTATTATTTCAATATCCTTTGTGTTTGCGGGTGCATCTATTTCGATGAATACCGTATTCCAGTCTTTAGGAAAAGGGATGTCGAGTATGATTATGACATTGTTACGTCAATTGATATTCCTTGTACCATTCGCATTTATTTTCGGAGAATTGTGGGGACTTAATGGCGTTTGGGCGTCATATCCGGTTGCGGAAATAATTGTAGTCTTGATTTATATCCCAATTTGTTATAAAACATTTAAGAAGGCATTTAATTTAGTGTAAGAGGTGAGATTGTGAAGCCGAATGAAGATATTAAAAATGAACTTGATGAAATCTTAAGAAAGCTCGATGAAGCTGAAAAAGAATTTACATCAAAAATGAAAGAATTTAATTTACAAGAAACAAGTCAAAAGGACCAACAAACAACAGATTAAAAAATGAGGTTTATCAGTCGATAAACCTTTAATATTCTAAAGGAGAAGTAGGCATGAATAAAAAGATTTTAGATTTCGCTATGGTAGTTGCGGGAAATATCCTAATAGCATTTGGGGTTTCAGTTTTTATCTTGCCATATAACATCTTATCAGGAGGATTAGCAGGCATTGGTATCGCCTTATATCCGTTTATAAAAATAGAGCCAACGATGTTCGTTAACTTCTTTACAATTGCGTTATTCTTATTGGGTGCTGCATTACTGGGTAAGACATTTGCGATTAAGACAATGATCAGTTCTATTGTTTATCCAATTGCACTTGTTTTATTTCAAGGGAAGTTTCATATCCAAGTTGATCCATTGTTAGCGGCTCTTTATGGAGGGTTACTTAGTGGTATTGGTGCGGGGATTGCGATGCGTACAGGCGCGAGTACTGGCGGAATTAATGTTGTAACAATGATTCTGCATAAGTATTCAAGTTTAAGCTTATCAACACTTGTCTTAATATTAGATGCAATTGCGGTAGGTCTTGGGTTATTCTCGATGGGTATTGAAGCTGTGTTGATAGGATTTATTGCGGTATGGGCAGGATCACAAGCAGTTGATAAAGTCTTACTAATGGGATTACAAGATGCAAAGGCAGTTCAAATTATATCTCCGAAATACCAAGAAATCTCAGATGCAATTCATGAGAAAATGGTACGTGGTACAACACTACTTCACGCTGAGGGTGGATATTCTCACGAGGAAAGAAAAGTAGTATTAACAGTAGTAAGCAAAAATCAATATCGTGAATTAACACGAGTTGTGAGTGAAATTGACCCAAGTGCATTCATTGTAATGAGTGATACCAATGAAGTACAAGGATTGGGATTCTCATACGACTTCAAAGTATAAAAATAACCACTGTGTAGTGGTTATTTTTTTAGGTTTTCGATTAATAAATCATATTCTTGACGAACTTCTGTTTGTTTCTTTTCAATCGCATCATTGATACGTTTCATAATCTTACGTACGTTAGGCGCCCATGTTTCACTACCAGGAGCATAGCGAGCTGCCATCTCTTCAGGTGTATCTGAACCTTTTTCAGCATAACTAACCAATAAGTTTAAGAAAGCTTCAATTCCAGCTTCCTTGCTTTCAAAGCGAGTCCATTCGCCACCGGAACGCATACCACCAAAGTTATGCTTATTAACACAAATGTTACTTGTACCATCTCCTGTTTCCCATGCAGCAAGTGCTACAACATAGACAGGATCAAGTCCTAATTCAATAGAACGATCATAGAAATATTCAATTTGACCACTCATTTCACCTTTAAGACTTTCGTCAATCGCAATACGTTTAGCTTCTTCTATCTTTGTGGTTTGTAAGTTCAACAAATCAATCAATTGTTGATTGAACTTATCTGTAGAAGTAATTCCTTGATCACATGATAATAAACCAGATGCAATCTCTACAGCCTCATTTCCACCTGGAGTTACAGGTTCTGTGGGAGTAGGTGTACACGCTGAAGGTAATTCAGCTTCTACTACAGTTATATGAGGAAGATAACCAAGGATTAATCCAAAGACAACCAAGGTAATTCCTACTATTTTCTTTTTCATTTATTCACCTCAAATTTGAACAACGTTGTAATTTTATAGGATTTGGATGAAAAACGCAAATTTCAGACATATTTTACAGTTTATATATTGACAAGATAATGGTAAATATATATACTACATATGAACATATATTCATATGTAGTGAGGTAGAAAGATGAAACTAGAGCTAATACTAAATGGATTAGATTGCGCACATTGTGCTGCGGAAATTGAAGAGAAAATCCAAAATCTTGATGAAATTCAAGAAGCCCATGTTGATTTCATGTCTAAAAAGTTAACTTATGTACCTGCAAGCGACAAAAACCTAGAAGGTCTTAAGAAAAATATTGTAAAGATTATTGTTGATATGGAACCAGATGTAAAGGTAACAGAAAAGGGTGAAACAGTATCCTTATTATTTAAGGGGTTAGATTGTGCGCATTGTGCTGCGGAGATTGAAGAAGAGATTTGTAAGATATCAGGTGTTGAAAGTTGTGTTGTGGATTTCATGAGTACAACATGTACGTTTACTTGTCAAAGTACAGATTTAGCACGTGTTGAACAGGAAATACGTAAAGTAGTTCATCTACATGAGCCAGACGTTGTTGTTGAAACGATGACAACAAATAAGAAGGAAGAAGAACAAAAAGATTTTAAGAAAGCTTTACTTCGTATTTTGATTGGAGCTGCAATCTTTATAGTCGGTTTATTTCAACCAGAAACGAGTACGTTAGGTATTGCGATTGTTTTAATTGCTTATCTATTATTAGGGTATGATGTTGTATTAAAAGCGATTCGAAATATTTTAAAGGGTCAATTGTTTGATGAAAATTTCTTGATGTCGCTCGCAACAATCGTAGCTATTTTAATACAAGATTATCGTGAGGCAGTTGCGGTGATGTTGTTTTATCAAGTAGGTGAGTACTTCCAAGAAAGAGCAGTGTACTCAAGTCGTAAATCAATATCAGACTTGATGGATATTCGTCCAGATATAGCGCATGTAATACGTGATGGAGAAACGATAGATTGTGCTCCTGAACAAGTGAATATTGATGATGTGGTGGTAGTAAAACCAGGAGAAAGAATTCCTCTTGATGGTATTGTAAAAACAGGTATTAGTAGTTTAGATACTTCAAGCCTTACAGGTGAAAGCTTGGAAAGAGATGTTGAGGTTGGTGATGAAGTATTAAGTGGTTGTGTTAATTTAAGAGGTTTGTTGGAAATCACAGTTACGAAACCTTACAGTGAAAGTACGGTAACTAAAATATTAGAACTTGTAGAAAATACAAGTAGTAGAAAAACAAAATCAGAGAATTTTATTACAAAATTCTCTAAAGTATATACACCAATTGTTGTTGTGCTTGCGGGAATTATTGCGGTTGGATTACCAATTGTAAGTCCAGGTATCAGCTACAGTGAATCAATAGAAAGAGCATGTGCGTTCCTGGTTATTTCTTGTCCATGTGCCTTAGTTATCAGTATACCTTTGGGATTCTTTGCGGGTATTGGCGGATTAAGTAAGAATGGTATTTTAGTTAAAGGAAGTACCGTCATTGAAAACTTATCACAAATTAAACAAATGGTATTTGATAAAACAGGAACGATTACAAAAGGTAAATTTGGTGTTAGTAAAATTGTAGGAGATCCATCTGCCATTGAATATGCAGCATACGCAGAAAGTAATTCTACCCATCCCATCGCAAAATCAATTCTAAATGCTTATGATGCAAACCTTAATATGAAACGTATTAAAGAGGTTGAAGAAATTGCGGGACATGGTATTCGTATACTTCTAGATCAAGATACAATTCTTGTAGGAAATGCGAAATTAATGGATCAATTCCAAATTGCGTATCCGGTTATTGATGAGTTGGGGACATTGGTTTATGTCGCAAAGAATAAAGAATATATGGGTACACTAGTGATCAACGATCAATTAAAAGAAGATTCATCAAGAGCAATTCAAATGTTAAAGTATGCAGGTGTTAATAACTGTGTCATGTTGACAGGAGATCGCAAAGCAGTAGCAGAACATATTGCTAAGGAAGTAGGAATTGATTCTGTATACAGTGAATGTTTGCCAGATCAAAAAGTAAATGTTGTAGAAAGTTTATTACCAAATGGTAAATTAGGATTTGCTGGAGATGGTATTAATGATGCACCAGTACTTGCTTTAGCGGATTTAGGATTTGCAATGGGTGGTGTAGGAAGTGATGCAGCAATTGAAGCTGCGGATGTTGTTATCATGGATGATAATTTAACAAAGATTCCACTAGCGATTAATCGTTCAAAGAAAACAATGCGCATTGTAAATCAAAATATTGTAGGAGCTTTAGCTGTGAAGTTAATTGTATTAGCCTTATCAGGATTTGGATTTGTGAATATGTGGCTTGCGATATTTGCGGACGTAGGTGTATCGGTAATCGCTATTCTTAATTCAATCCGATTACTTAAAAAATAATCATAAATGATGTTGCTTCGGCAACATCATTTTATGTTAAGATGGACAGGGAGTAAATTATGAAAAAGAAAATACGAATCGACTACTTAATTGCATTTGTCTTGTTACTTCTTATTGAGGTTGGAATTGGCTTATATGTCCATGATGATTTTATTCGACCTTACGTGGGAGATGTATTAGTCATTATTTTATTATGCTGTCTTATTCGCATTCTATTTCCAAACAAACCAAAATATATTTTTCAATACGCAATTCTTATAGGAGTACTTGCTGAATTGTCGCAATATTTCCATTTGGATAAAATGTTAGGAGTACAAGGAACTGTCTTCGGAATTATTCTTGGATCCACATTTGATGTGAAAGATATTGTTTGTTATATCGTAGGTGGTTTATTATTTGGACTAGTAGAGTTTTTAATTACAAAGAAACAAGTTAATCAAGAAAAGATTGAATCATGTGATGTAAATAAATCGAAAATAAAGTCGTAGGTACATATTTTAACATCACAAAAGTTCATGTATAATAGTGTGGTATTAGAATGGATGATGGATATGAAAAGAAAACTATTTTCTTGTTTAATATGTACTGTGCTCGTTTTGGGTAGTTTTTTAAATGCATATGCTGAGGGTGAAGCGATACCAACCCCGA
Organism: Anaerorhabdus sp.; assembly: GCF_036637135.1. Taxonomy (GTDB): domain Bacteria; phylum Bacillota_I; class Bacilli_A; order Erysipelotrichales; family Erysipelotrichaceae; genus Anaerorhabdus. The sequence goes on from NZ_JAVWNC010000038.1 coordinate 10,585, forward strand.
CGGAGGCACCCACAACTTCCGTTGATACTCTTGGGTTGAATGCAAAAGCAGCTGTATTAATTGATGCGAAAACAGGCATGGTTTTATATCAAAAAAATATGGACCAACAAATGTTTCCAGCAAGTATAACTAAAATTCTTACAAATTATATTGCTTTAGAAAAATTGGGTAAAGATGACTTGTTAACAGCGAATGCTACTGCGATTGATAATATAGATCGCACTAGTAGTCATATTTGGCTTGATTATGGTGAACAAGCACCTATGATTGATTTTGTTTATGCATCCATGATGCAAAGTGCAAATGATGCATCAAATGTATTGGCGGAAGCAGCATCGGGAACGCAAGAAGAGTTTGCGAAGGTTATGAATGAAGTTGCGAAAAATGCAGGAGCCAAGAATAGTAATTTTGTGAATGCACATGGATTACCTGATGATGCACATGTAACGACTGCATATGATATGGCTATGATTACAAGAGCGGCACTTAAAAACAAAGACTTCAAAGAAGTGTTTGGACAAGTGCGTTATGATATGGCGCCTACAAATAAACAAAAAGATACACGTGTATTTTCATCTGCAAATGAAATGATTAAAAATTCTAAATTTAAATATGATTATGCAACTGGTGGTAAAACAGGTTGGACTGAAGCAGCGGGATATACAATGGTTAACAGTGCAACGAAAGATAATATGGATTTAATAGGGGTTGTACTTGGTTGTGACTCAGCAGATGCAAGATATGAAGATATGATTAAATTATTCAATTATGGATTTGATAACTACAAAACAGTTACGATTCCAAATGATATTGGTGATGTACACAGTGATGTTAAGCAAGGAAGTAAGGTTATAGGTGAAGTTGATTTTACATTATCAAACTCACTTCATGTTTTATTACCAATGTCTACTGATGAAAGTACATTAACGATAGAAGTTGAATTACGAAATGAAGATGAAGGGGAAGCAATCCAAGGCTATGCAATCATCAAAATTGGTGATGAAGCAGTGGGGGAAGTTCAACTTGAAAAAAACATAACGCTATATGATTTGAGTTTCCAATCCTATATGTTACCTAAGATTGTTACTGTAGTAGATTGGTTTAGTGTGGGAATACTTGGTTTGTTTTTGGTGTTAAAATTTATTGTGTTCCTTAAAAAGAGTACAAAACTTCCAGAATAAACAAAAGAAACAAACACTTGTGAATTAAATTCTTTAATTAACAATGTGAAAATATTTACGAGTAATTGACACGCCTTTTGATTACCTCTATAATGAAAGATACGGAGGAAGAAATTAAATGAAAAAACTATTAACACTATTAGTTGCTGCTATGGTTTTAGCTGGATGCTCAAGTGCACCTGCTACACCAAGTGCTACACCAGCAGAAACTGAAACACCTGCAGCTACTGCAGAATTAAAAGTTGGTACTGGATCTGTTACATCTTTAAGCACAGCTGATGCTACTGCTGATAAAGAAGGACAAGTTCAATTCAACACAACATTTGCAACTGTTGTATTAGAAGGTGACGTAATTAAACACGTTTCAATCGATACTGCACAAAACACTGGTAAATTTGGTACAGATGGTGCTATCACAGCTCCTGAAGATCCAACATTAACACCAACTAAGAAAGAAAAGAAAGAAGCATATGGTATGGCTTCAGCTTCTGAAATTGGTAAAGAATGGTTCGAACAAATCGCTGCTTTAGAAGAATATGCAGTTGGTAAAACTGTTGCTGAAGTAGTTGGTATGAAAACTTATGCAAAAGATGATAAACACCCAGCAGTTCCTGAAGTTGAAGAATTAAAAACTTCAGTTACAATGTCTGTAGGAGATTATTTAAAAGCTATTCAAGTTGCTGCTGACAATGCAGTAGCTGTTGAAAACGTAGCTAAAGTTGGAACTGGTTCAGTTACAAGCTTAAGCGTTGCTGATGCAACAGCTGACAAAGACGGCCAAATCCAAGCTAACACTACATTTGCTGTAGTAGCATTAGATGCTGATGGTAAAATCGTTTACACAAGTATCGATACTGCACAAAATACTGGGAAATTCAGCACAGCTGGTGCTATCACTGGTCCTGAAGATCCAACATTAACACCAACTAAGAAAGAAAAGAAAGAAGCTTACGGTATGTTAGCTGCTTCTGAAATCAAAAAAGAATGGTTTGAACAAATTGCTGCTCTTGAAGCTTATGCAGTTGGTAAAACTGTTGCTGACGTAGTTGGAATGAAAACTTTTGCTAAAGATGATAACCATCCAGCAGTTCCTGAAGTTGAAGAATTAAAAACTTCAGTTACAATGTCTGTAGGAGATTACCTAAAAGCATTAGAAGTTGCATCTAACAATGCAGTTGAAATCAAATAGTTTAATTTAACTTTTGAAGCAAAGGTCATATGATCTTTGCTTTTTATATGCTTACAAAAAGGGCGCTTTTCTTTTGATTAGGGGTATACCTTGATAAATCGCTATTAAATAAAGGTCATTTATGCTGGTATAGCTACTTTTATTACACCTTTTTAATACACTGTGTTAAAATGAATATACAAAGGGTGAGGATAAATGAAGGTTTTTAAATGCGTACTTATTGATAAAAATAAGAAAAAAGTCACGAGAATAATAGAAGCTGAGAATGAACAAAGCTTATTACTAAAAATCAAACAAATGGAATATTTTCTTGTAAGCAAAGAAGAAGTAGTTAAAGAAACAAAAGCTATAAGGAAAATGAAAGCCAAAGATTTGATTATTTTTTGCCGCCAAATATCAGTAATGTTAAATAGTGGTATTACAATTATTAGAGCGATTAACATACTAGAATCAAAAAGCAGTAATCTCAAAACCAAAATAATTTATGAAAGAATATATGAATTAATGCAAAAAGGGAATAGCCTATCAGTTGCAATGAGAGAACAACAGGTATTCCCAAACATCCTCATCAACATGGTTGAAGCCGGGGAAACTGGTGGTATACTTGAAATCAATTTAGCAAAAATGGGCGAGCATTTTGAGAAAGAAAACAAGTTAAATAATAAAATAAAGGGTGCTATGATGTATCCTATCATTTTAAGTATCGTGGCTATTATTGTCGTAATTTTCTTAGTTACGATGGTTCTACCAACTTTCTTTGAATTATATGCTGGGCAAGAGTTACCGCTTATTACGCAAATTTTAGTGGCGGTTAGTAATTTTCTTACAAAATATTGGGCATTTGTCATTGCAGCGGTAGCGATACTTATTATGGTGGTACCTATTATTTGCAAGCTTCGACCAATACGTACAAGAATTGATAAGTTTAAACTTTATGCACCTGTTATCGGAAAACTAAATCAAACAATTTATTCTGCACGTTGTGCTCGTGGATTTGCGACGCTTTATGCAAGCGGATTGGATATGATTGAATTGTTGAGAATGGTTTCATTAATCATAGGAAATGTTGTAATACAAGATAAATTTCAAGATGTTATTCAAAAGGTAAGTAGAGGAGAATACATTTCAACTTCCTTAGAAGACGCAAAAGTATTTGACCCTATGTTCACATCAATGGTTTACATTGGTGAGGAATCAGGATCAATTGATACGATCCTTGAATCAGCTGCAGATTACTTTGATGAGGAAGCAGATGCAGCATCAACAAGAATTGTGTCGTTGCTTGAACCACTTATGATTATTATCATGGCACTTATTATTGGTTTTATCGTAGCGGCAGTTATGTTACCAATGTATGGCATGATGCAATATATCAGTTAAGGATTAAGCAGAAATTAGGGAGAGAACTTTTATGGCATATTATATAGAGATAGGTAATACACAATATAAGATTGTAGATGCAACTTATAAAAAGAACCAAATAAAAATTGAAAGTTTTAAAACTGTATATTCTTTGATGGATCAAGATAATTTACATCAAATCGTTACAGAACTTCAAGATAAGAAGGTAAAGAAAGCGACCGTGATCGCCAATAACACTGGTGCTTTTTACCGTGAACTAAAACTTCCGGTATTGGAAGAAAAGAAAACATTACAGATTATCCGCAATGAACTTCAAGCAGCTCAAACATTAACACAAGAAATGCTGATTGATTTTGTGGACATTGGTATGATTCAAGAAGAAAACTTACGAAAAGTTTTAGTTTGTGCGTTACCTGTTTCTTTAGTAGAGTCATATGAGAAATTACTGAAAGAAGTTAAATGTAAAAAAGCGAGAACAATTGAAATTGGAAATAGAGCACTTTTCAATTATCTTGCGAATACATCAATCAAAGATAATACACAACCTTATGTGACATTAGAGATTATTAACGGTTTATTAAAAGTATTCCTATTTGATGATCAAAAATTCGTCCTATTAAGAAGTGCACGTATTTCTTATGATGATTATGAAGGTTTAGTAAATACAATCAAAGAAGAAATTCAATTGATGCAACAATTCCAAATGACTCGTCATTTCCAATCAAAGATTGAATCAGTTTATTTGTTTGGGGACTATAATGGAATTAATAAATTAATTAGCGATTTATCATTATCAGTACCAATGAATATCGCGGTGGTACCAGCAATTAACAACTTAGAAGCACCAGAAGATTTTAACTATTTATCTTATGTTCATGTATTGGGATCATTAGTAGGAAATCCTAAAAATTTAAACTTTGATAAATTGTATACAGAATTTAGAAAAGAAGAAAAAGCAATGGATCCAAATAAGAAGAAATTGCTTATTGCGGGTATCGCAAGTGCAGTTGTTCTTGTGGGTGCGTATGGTGGATTATTTTACTTTAATGAAGAATTAAAGAAGGATATTGAAAATCAAAAAATATATACAACAGATGTAGAGTTACTAAAGAAAGTATCTGCGGTTTTGGATGAAGAATCAATTATTGGGGCATATCAAACGATTGCAACTGAAATTGATGCGGCACAAGCTAATTTAGATTTAATTCCATTTGTAAATCAATATGTTGTTCAAGTGATTTATGGGTATGAAGGTGCAACTGTACAAGATTTCTCTTTGGGTAGTGGAATGATAAGTATACTAGTTGAAAGCAGTGATCCTCATGTTCCTACTTATTATGCAGACCACTTAAGAAATTCTGGTATTTTTGAATCAGTGGATTTCTATGGTATGGAGTTTAATGAGAAAGAACAAACCTATAGTTTCGAAGTGACAGCAACAATGGAAAGGAGTGAGTAAGAATGAATTTAACAAAGCGTGAGAAATTTTTGTTAAGTATTTTATGTGTTGTAGTTGTTATGACTGTTTATACTGTATTCTTACTACTACCTCTATATAATGAATATGTATCAAATCAAGCAGAATTAAAAACACAAAAAGAATTACATGAAACAATGGAAATAACTGCAGCTCGTTATGGCACTCATGAACAAGATATCAAGGATGCTAAAAAAATAGCTGAGGATAAACTGAATTTGTTATTACCAACGCAAGAAAATGATAAGTTACATGATTATTTAGTTTCACTGGCTGAGAGTGTAGGAGTAAAAGTTAAGAGTACAAATTTAATTGATACATCTATACAACTAGTCAATCCTGAATATCCTGAAGACTTAAATGTTGAGACTGATCCAGAAGCACCTACAACTTATTCAATTAAAGATGCATTGTTCCAAGTGAATGGGATTGTATTACCTGAAGAAACACTTCCTAATGTAAGCCAAGTGTATATGGAAAACAACGTAGTTAGTATTGATGTTAGTGGAAGTACTGAACAAGTATCGGCATTTTTAGAAGCAATTATTGCCCAAAATAAAACGATGAAAACAACGATGTTCTCAAGAGATACAAAGAGTGATACTTACACAATCGTTGTATCGGTTTATAGTACTCAAGGAGTGGAGTAAATCCATGCATTCTAAAGTAAGCAAAAAAGGATCTGTATTATTATTCGTCATTATGATTTTTTGCTTAATGACTATTTTAGGGTTGGGATTGACGGTTTTGACAAATCACAATACTAAGATGACTAAGATTGAAATGGATAGTGAACAAGCATACCAAAGTGCATTAAGTGGATTAGAAACAACAATGGATTCATTTGTAAAAGACCCCGCTACTGGAGAATCTATTTTGACTGATATTAATTCAAATGCATCTGCTTCAGCTGAATTAAATTTAAATCAAATGGGTAAAATAAATATTGACCTTACATGTGCAGAAAAAAAGACAACAAGTGCAGGAACTGAAACTTGTAAAAAGATCAAAGTGGTTTCAAAAGGTACTTATAATGGACTTTCAAAAACAGTAGAAGGTATATTAGATGTTATTGATACAAATATGGAGAAACCGGTAATTGTAAGTGCGGAAAAAGAGTTTAAGAAGACAGAAGATAGTAAATATTGTGAATTTTCGTCTAATCCAGATATACCATCAACAACGTGTATAAAGGATAATCGAGTACAAAAAGATGATGACTATGCAACGTTTGAAAAAAGTGCCCAGGGTATTAATAAAATATTTGGGAAGCTAAAAGCTGAAACTAAAAAAAATCCTTGTAAATTTGATGGCACCGAAAATAAAAGTTGTGTATTTGATGACAAAGGAACGAATAGTGGAAATCTAGTGATGGATAATACCGAAAAGAATGTTGTGGTTTATCTATCCAAGGTCGATTCATTGGAGGGTATAAATATTTTTTTAAAGGATCCTGAATCAGAGTATGGCTTAATTATTTTAAATGACAGTAAAAATTTGGAAATTTCAAATTGTAATATAGGAACATCACCTAAAGATTCAGATAATATTCTTCTTTTTAGCAAAGGGAGTATTAAAGGGATTTCAATTGAAAACAAAACTACTTTGTATGGTTGGGTTGTGGATTCAACTGCTGAAGTAACAGTAAATGGGGAAGCAGGTAACGAAACAAATATTTATGGTGGCATTTATGCAGAAAGTGTAAAACAAAACGAGAAGACAAATATTTATGGATATCAACCAAATGCGTCAATTTTTAAAGTATTACAAGATGCTGGTTATGAATTAACAGAGGGAGGTTCGATTACTTTTGCGAAATCATATGACTAAAAAAGGATTTACTTTAATCGAAGTTATCGTCGCTGTTGGGATTCTGGCAGTAATATCTATTTTATTTGTAACAGTATTTGCGAAAATGACTTCGGTTAATATGGCAAATAAAAAAATGAATGATGCGAGTTTGCAAGGGCAAACAGCAATTACAAATCAAAACTTCACACGTGGTGAGGTGATGGATCCACTACAGTTTGGAAGCTATACATTTACTGTTTCACCTGAAGTATGTCGACCTAATGCAGGTAGAAAATTTGTGTTTTTTAGAATATTTGATTAAATTAGGAGAATAAAATGAAGAAAAAAGGAATGACATTGGTTGAACTAATTATGGCAATCGCAGTACTTGGGATTATCATGGTTTTTGTAGCGACTGGTATGCAACCTGTTCTTCAAAGTTATGGTGTCCAACGAAAGTTGAACGAAAGCAAAGATATTGCGAACAACACCTTAGCGGTTATTAAAAATGAAATAAGAGATGCAAAAGGATATGTAAAAACAGAAGTAGATCCAGATTTGGGATGTGAAGTAAAGATAACTTCTGGAGGATCAGTTATATCATTTACTGGGAGTAATCAAGCTCTACCGGATTCATACTATCAAGGGAATACAGCCAAAGTATCATTTAGTATAAGTAAAGAGGGTATCGTAAATGTTACGGTGAATGTGAATGGCTACACAGCAACGGGATCTTATTCACCCTACAAACCAGGTGTTGCAAAAGAAGGATCAAATTCTGGATTGTTATGCATAAAAAAAGAAGCACCTGAAGAACAGGAAACTCCTTGATCAAAAGAAACTACTTAGATACCAATTGATTAGTGATTGACCATAGACTAAACAAAATAGAATTGCGAAAATCAGATGTGGTCCTAGAGGCATCTCCGATTTTAGTGAAGTCTTCTTCATGCGAGTACTTATGATTCCAACGATACTAGCGGTAATGGAAGCAATCATCATCGATAAGAGTATATTTTGCCAACCAAGTACAAAACCAGCAGCACCCATTAATTTAACATCCCCATATCCCATGCCTTTTGTTAGATAAGCGATGATAAGTAATGGAATACATACAACAACGGCACCAATTAATCGATCAGTTAGTTGTGAAGGGTGTAAAATAAGAAGTAGTACACCACATAGTAGACAAAGAATATGAGTTCTATCAGGAATAATCATTGTTTGTAAGTCGATAACTGCAGCATAGATTAATACCGATGCGAATATAAAATAAATAAGGGTATCAAGAGTTATTCCAAACTTTAAGTATAGAATTAAGAAGCAAATTGCAGTTAGTGATTCAACGATGGGGTATTGGATTGAAATAGGTTGGTGGCAGTGTTTGCATTTGCCTTTTAATCCAATCCAACTAAATAGCGGAATGAGTTCATACCACGAAAGTGTATGATTGCATTTAGGGCAATGGGAACGGCCTTTGGAGATTGGTTCATGTGATTGATATCTTAGGATACACACATTTAGAAATGAACCAATGACTAGACCTAGAATGATTGAATAAATTGCGAGTAGTAATTGCATAGTAACCTCATTTCTAATACTTGATACTATAAAGCATACCACAAAATAGTGATAAAGGGAGAGACGCATATGGAAAAAAATATACCTATAGGTCAGTTGTTATTAAGTAATGATTTTATAACAATGGACCAACTGAATGATGCACTTGCAAAACAAAAGATGCAACCAGGCAAGCGTTTAGGAGATGTTCTTGTAGATTTAGGATATGTTAAAGAGAAAGATGTTTTAAAGTTATTGAGTAAAAAACTGAATCTTCCTTACATAGAAAATCCAGTATTTAGTGTTGAGACAGATGCGATTAATTTGATTCCAGAAGATCTATTGATGAAATCAAAAGTACTTCCTTTGTATGTGCGTGAGGGAATCTTGTTTGTTGCAACAGCAGATCCACTTGATTTCTATAGTATTGAAGATATTCGTGTTGCAACAGGAATGCATGTAGAATGCATAATCTCAAGTAAAAAAGAGATTGAAGTTGCACAAGATAAGATATTCACTCGTTTAAAAACAAGTGATGCATTGAATGTATTACACCAAGAGAATACAGGTGTACAAGCAGATGATGGTAATGCCGAAATGCTTGAAAGAATTGATGCAGCTCCAGTTGTTAAGTTATTAAATAACATTGTAAGTGATGCAATTCAAAGTAATGCCAGTGATATTCATATTGAACCTGAAGAAACAAAAGTTTTAGTTCGATTCAGAATTGACGGGGATTTACGTGTTAATATGGAACTTCAAACAAATCTACATCCATTATTAGTTACTCGTTTAAAGATTATGTCAGGCATGAATATTGCGGAAAAAAGAGTACCACAAGATGGACGTTTTAAATTCCAACATGGTATCTCAGAAATCGATATGCGTGTTTCATCACTACCTACAATTTATGGTGAAAAGATAGTTATGCGTTTATTAGGTACTAACCAAGACGTAAGTTATAATTTTGAAGATATGGGATTCAGTGATAAGAGTATAGGTACAATTAAAGATTTATTGAAATATCAAAATGGAATAATTCTTGCGACAGGGCCTACCGGATCTGGTAAAACAACAACTTTGTATACAATGCTTAAAGAAATTATTAATCCAAAATTAAATATTGTTACAGTTGAAGATCCAGTAGAAAAACGAATTGAAGGTGTTAACCAAGTACAAGTAAACAACAAAGCTGGTTTAACATTTGCTTCAGGATTACGTTCCATTCTGCGACAAGACCCAGATATCATTATGATTGGGGAAATTCGTGATGCAGAAACTGCAGAAATTGCAGTACGTGCATCTATTACAGGTCACTTAGTTATATCTACACTACATACAAATGATTCTTTCTCATCAATTGCTCGTTTAGTCGATATGGGGGTTGAACCTTATTTACTTGCGGATTCAATTCGTGGAGTTATTGCACAACGATTAGTTAAGCGTGTTTGTCCTCATTGTAGAAAAGAACATCCGGCAGATGATCGAGTTAAGAAATTATTAAATGACCCTACAATTGAAACAGTTTATAAAGGTGAAGGTTGTCAATTGTGTGGAGGTACTGGATATCGCGGACGTATTGCGGTAAATGAAATCTTTAAAGTAACACCAGATATTAAACGTCTTATTGTTGAAAAAGGAAATGATGTTAAAGCAATAAGAGATTATGCTAGAAACACAAATATCATCACGATGAGAGAAGAATTAGCTACTCTTGTACGAGAAGGAACTACTAGTGTTGAAGAAGCACTAAAGATCCTTTACTCAATTGATTAGGAGAAAAACATATGATTGAACAGTATCTAAGATTCGCAAGACAAAATAATGCATCAGATGTTCATGTTACTGTTGGGTTACCAGCAATGTTACGTGTTACAGGTAATATTCGCCCAATAAATGATGCGCCACTATCAGAAGATGAAGTGAATATGTTAGTAAAATCGATGATTAGTGATGCACAATTAAATAAGTTAATGTCTGGTGATGATTTAGACTTTACTTATGTATCAGAGGATGGATTTAGAAATCGTGTTAATATCTATCGTCAAAAAGGAAGTTTTGCAATTGCATTGCGTTTATTAAATAGTACAATACCAACACTCGAACAATTAGAGTTACCAGAAGTACTTGGTAAGTTGGCAATGTTACAAAGAGGACTAATCTTAGTAACAGGACCTACAGGATCAGGTAAATCAACAACACTTGCAGCAATGATTGATGTGATTAATCGAAACAGAAGATGTCATATTCTTACATTGGAAGAACCAATAGAATATGTACATAATCACAAATCTTCGATGATTAATCAACGTGAAATTGGATCAGACTCATATAGCTTTGCTCATGCATTAAGATCTGCATTACGTGAAGATCCAGATGTTATTCTGGTTGGAGAGATGCGTGACTTTGAAACAATATCACTTGCGTTGACTGCTGCAGAAACAGGTCACTTGGTTTTATCAACATTACATACTACGAATGTTGCTCAAACAATTGACCGTATTATTGACGTATTTCCACCAAATCAACAAAACCAAGTTCGTTTACAATTATCGGTATGTTTGAAAGCAGTGTGTGCTCAACATCTATTACCGAGAATTGATAACCGCTCACGTGTTGCAGCACTTGAACTTGTTGTTATGAATGAAGCTGTTGGAAATATGATACGTGAAGGAAAAACTTACCATATTCCTAGTGTTATGCAAACTCATCCAGGAGATGGAATGCAAACAATAGAAATGGCACTTGCAAAACTTGTAAGAGAAAACAAGATTTCAATGGATGTAGCGATCGAACATTGTTCTGATCCGCAACTGTTGAGAAGATTAGTTAATTCCATCATATAACCGTTTTATAACTGGTATAGACAAGGTGTTATTGTATTATTTTAATTTTGTTATATAATAAAAATGAAAAGGGAGAGTATTCAAATGAAAAAAAATCAAAACAAAAAGGGGTTCACATTAGTTGAACTGATCGTAGTAATTGCGATCTTAGCAGTATTAGGTTTATTATTAGTGCCACAAATTAG
>NZ_JAVWNC010000039.1:0-18595 GCF_036637135.1 Anaerorhabdus sp.
TCCTCGTATATCCATCCTAAAGTATCCCTCAGTGGTAGAGTCAACAAGAAAAAATAAAAAAATGATAGGTTTATGAAATATCATCAACCTACCATTATCTAATATTTATTCAGTTACAATCTTTTGATTCTTTTTAACAAGATAGAAAATCACAACTTGCACCAAAGTTATAATCCCCATTGAAATCGTCCACTTATTTACAAATATCATTGTTCCTTGTAAATCTTGTGTTATAAAGAAAATCACAATAGATGATAGAATTGCAAGTATCGATAAAATCTTAACTCCCATCTTTTTATTTTCTTTTTCAATCATACATGCAAGTCCTAAACAAAGAGTTAAGATCATAAGAATCATGTCAACCAATGACCATGTACTATGAGACATTGATAGTGGTGTTTCTTCATCTTCAATGATTGCATTTGATTTTTCATTACTTTGTACTTCTGGTGTTTCTTCATCATTTATGATGACTTCATCAGTTTCAATTTGTTCTCCTTGATTAACTACTACGGGTGTTACTATATTATTTATTGTTTCAGGATTAGTAATTGGAGTTACTTCAACTGGTGTAGTCGGTACATTATTTCCTTGATCAACTATTATTGTTTCTTTAAATAACGCTGTTACTTCATATGTCATATCATCATTAGCTATTTGATTACTCAACCAGTTTTCCAATTCAGTTGTTGTCATTACATTCTTTACCCCGGTTGTTGTCCAACCGACAAACTCATTACCATTCTTTGCACTCGGTGTTGGTACAATATTGTTTCCCATAACTTCTTTAAGGCTAACACCTATTCCGTATGATTGTGTTTTAGAATATGGAATAATTTGTTCTTGTTGATTCAAGAAGCCATTACCTTGAATATTAAAATTAAGTTTAACTTCATAATTAATCTTTTTGAATACTGCTTTTATGTTGTATCCTCCACCTTGTCCAACTAGTAATTGTCCAATCAAATTTCTTCCATTTGCATCATTCGCATATGTCTTCGAAAATGTTTTACTAAGATCTTCAACTGCCCAATAATCAAATTCATAATTCGTATTTGGGACTGGTGTTGGATATTTTTGAATTATCGTTGATACATTTTGAGCTTCATTAGTTCCAATAAACATCGAGTGAACGATAGGATCAGTCGATTCTTTCAAATATCCATTTTCTCCTGCAGTAAATGTAACTACCCCAGTATCTGTATCCTTATAAATGCCAACTTTAATTGTCGTTGTAGAGCCTGCTTTGATTGTTGTTTTGTTTAAGAAATCTAGCAAACCAGCTTCGTCAACTAGTCTTTGACCTCCGTATACCCTATATCCACGTAAATGATATCCAGAATTAGGATCAATTTGAAATTGCGGCAGTGAATTTGTACCTACGATATTAGTTAATGATACGCTTTCATTCTCTTTTACTTTAACAGTGAATTCGAGTTGACCAGCAGTTACCGTTACATGACTATTAACACTCGGATGGATTACAAATATTAGTTTTGTATCCAATTGATTTATTTCTTTAAACTGTGCAACTATTGATATTGAACTTGTAAGGTTTGTATTAACCAATTGACTCTTTAACTCATCATTGGTTATATAAAGTTGACCATTATAATTCCATCCTACAAATTCAAAATTACTATTTTCAATATTACTGACTGTTGGTACTGTTGTAACAACAGTATTAAATCCATTATTTTTCTTACCATCAAACTTTAGCGTACCACTTACATTACCCTTACTAGAATCAACAACAAATGTTACACTAACATCATCTTGGTTTGGATTTGTTGCACTTCTTGCTAATTTACTAGGAGTACCTTCTGTAGTTTCTGAAACAACTCGTTCAACATTTGGAGTAACTACTGGTTCAGCAGTTTCGACTACTTTGTTTTCATCGAGCTCATCTTCTACTGTAACAGTAGGCGTCTCAACTGGCTCTATAGTTTCCAAATCAGTTGGTTCACTAACCACCGGTGTTGTTTCAACTATTGGTGTTGTTTCAATTTCTGTATTTATTTCTTCTTGTACCTCAGGCAATTGATTATCCACTTCATTAATTGTTTCTTCTGCCATAACCGGTAATATAACGCTAACCAATAAACCTAATGATAATACTACTGATAATAGCTTACTTGAAATATGATGTTTCCCTTTTATTTGTCCCATATTTTTACCTCAATTCTGCTTTTCTTTTGATATCACTATTTTGTACTTCCTCGGTTATATAACGGTTAGAATCTAACGAATGACTCATTTTATTGCTTTTTTGACCTTTTTTATGCCTTTTCTGTCTAAATTCTAAAAAAAAAGACCAATCTCTTTACCTTTAGAGCTTGGTCTTTATAACTATTTATTTTTTTGGATTTACGATGTGATTATATGTTCTCGATGTTAATGCATAAACAATTGCATATACAACTGTAAATACTAGCGTAGTAATTATTGTGCAAATCGCAAATAATTCAGTATTATCCATACTTAATGCTCCGACCATTAACGAAATCATATTGAAAGCGAATCCAATGTGAATTGTGGCCATAACAATTGGTATAAAGAATACCATTAATACTTGTCTACGTATTGATGATGCTACTTCTTTTTGACTCATACCCACTTTTTTCATGATATCAAATCGTCGTACATCCTCATAACCCTCAGTAATTTGTTTATAATAAATAATCAATACGGTTGCGATTAAGAATAGAATACTTAGGAATACCCCTATGAACATCAATGAGCCATATAATTCCATAAATATCTGACTGTTTTGTGATTTACAATCAACTGTATATGTACTTTGATACACATCCGATTTTGATGTATTTCGTATTTCATCTGTAATTCGTGTTTGATCTTCACCTTCTAAATCCACATTAAACATATACAAATACCTTGATACAGAATAACTATTAGGACTATTTGCATAGAATGAATCTGAATCATTGGTTACTACGACATAAATTGGTGTTGCATAGTATAAATATGTATCAAACATTTTTTGATCATCTTCAATTGTGGTTACTTTGTAATTGATGTCATTAATATGAAGCATATCACCTTTAAAATATTTATTTTTAATCATCAACAACTCATCATCTGCAAGATTGACTTGATTATCTGTTAAACGATTGTACTCTGATTGCTTAATACTCATAACAATAACAGGAGTTACTGTACTCATCATTGTGTCATTACTTACATATTCTACAAGTTGATTATTTATTTTTGAAAAATGATATTCTGAATACTCATAATTACTTAGATCCCTTGCGATTAATTGATTTTGACTCAAAACATCATTAACAAATGTATCAGTTTCTACTATAATTTCTTGACTATCCACATTTTTAGCTTCAACTATAATATCTCTTAAGAAACGCTTATTAACGATTTCACCAATATTAAAGTACAAAGAGAAGGTTGTGGATATCATAACTAATACACATGTACTTAGTATACAAATATTCGCTAATCCTGCTGCATTTCTTTTCATACGATATATCATGCCCGAAACTGCAGTAAAGTTTTTTGTTTTATAATAAAACTTTTTATTCTTTTTTAATGCTTTCAAAATAACAATACTTCCTGATGTAAACAAACAGAAGGTACCAATAATTACAAGAATAACTGCACCAAAGAAAATAGCGATAGCTGTGACTGGATCATGAATATATTGAGATAACCAATAACTTATTCCCAGTGTCACAAATCCAATTAAGGCAATTAACCAATTCGCTTTTGGTTCTTTTTCACCCGCTGATTCCTGACGTATTAATTCAATTGGATTTGATTTCGCAATCATTCGTATTGTATTTAATAATACAAGAAAGAATATTGCAGAGAAAATTAATGTTGTAGAAATCATAGATGAAACTGAAACTGTAAAACCACTTGTTGCAGCCATACCAATAATTCTATATAAAAGAAGCTCAGATATCTTACTAAACGCAAGACCTAACCCAATACCTAATATGAGTGATAAAACACTAAGTATAATTGTTTCATAGGTAAGAATTAAAATAATATGTTTCTTCTCTAATCCCAATACATTATATACCCCAAATTCCTTCATTCTCTTTTTGACAAGAAAACTATTGGTGTAAAAAATAAAGATTATTGAGAAGAATCCAACTACGACTCTACCTAACAATAAGATAACAGCCATTGTTCCACCACCAATACCTTGTAAAACAATTGCCGAAGTTCTTAATGTATCTAAAATAGAAAACATCATAATTGTGATAATGCATGTGCAAAGATAAGGAATGACAGTACGATAATTTTTCTTTATATTTTGAATGGCCAAAGAAAGATAAAGCGACTTACGCATTTCTTTCACCACCTGTAGCAATGATAGTTAGTGAATTTGATATCTTTTGATACATTTGTTCGTTTGTCATATTCCCCTTGTAGATTTGATGGAATACCTCACCATCCTTTATAAACAAGACACGTGAGGCATGACTTGCTGCTTTAACACTATGTGTAACCATTAAGATAGTTTGACCCAATTGATTGATATCATTAAATATTTGTAATAAATGATCTGTCGCTCTTGAATCAAGTGCTCCTGTAGGCTCATCCGCTAAAACTATTTTAGGATTTGTAATTAAAGCACGAGCAACTGCAATACGTTGTTTTTGTCCACCTGATATTTCATATGGATATTTATTAAGAATATCCGTAATCCCTAATTGTTTCGCAATTGGTGTTACTGCTTCTACCATCTCATTGTATTTCTTTCCAGATAAAACAAGTGGTAAGAAAATGTTATCGCGATTGGAGAATGTATCCAACAGATTGAAATCTTGGAAAACGAATCCCAAGTTATTTCTACGGAATGCTGACATCTCTTTTTCTTTTATTTTCACAATACTCTTACCGCCTAATAAAACCTCACCTGATGTTGGTTTATCTAAAGCCGCAAGAATATTAAGTAATGTTGTTTTACCAGACCCTGACTCTCCCATAATCGCAACATACTCACCCTCTTCAACAGTAAATGATACATTGGATAAAGCTTGAACATTATTCCCACCAAATCTTGATGAGTATACTTTTTTTAGATTACTAACTTCTAGAATTTTCATATATTTGTTCCTCCTGACACACATATCATAAGAAAAATGAGACTTTGATACCTTAACTTTGGCTTACAAAATCTCATCTCTTTCTTACTGTTTTGTAAGGTATGAATCCAACCCTATCTTGACAATTGTACCTTCACTAATCGAAGATTCAATCTTGATTGTATGTCCTAACTTATCACAAACTGATTTACATAAGTAAAGTCCAATACCGGTAGACTTTTTATCTGTACGCCCATTATAACCTGTAAACCCCTTTTCAAAAATTCGAGGAATGTCCTCTTTACTAATTCCTATACCTGTATCTTTAATAATTAATACTTTCCAATCATGAGTAATCGTAATTGTACCACCCTCTGGTGTATATTTAATGGCATTGGATAAAATTTGTTCAATCACAAAGCTCAACCATTTCTCATCAGTAACAATAGAAAGTTCTACTGGTTCATATTGCAAATTAATTTTCTTACGAATAAACGATTTAGAATACTTGCGTATCGCTTGTTTAAGGACATTATCACATTCAATGGTTTCAAACACAAAATCACGATTCGATTCTTTCATACGGATATATTGAAGAACCATGTCAACATATTGTTCAATCTTAAACAATTGTTCCTCTAATTCCGCTTTATCCTCTTGATCACTTGTTTGTAATAATAAACGCATTGCTGCGATGGGTGTTTTAATTTGATGTACCCACATTGTAAAATAGTCATTGCTCTCTGTAATATTATTACTTAACACGTATTCAAGTTCATTCTTTTCTTTAATTAATAAATCAATAATCTTTTGATACTCTTTTTCATAGGGTTCATTCTCTTTTGGAAATTCTGTAATTTCTAATCCTTGTTTTCCTTCAAGTTCCTGGAGTTGTATTTTCTTTCTACGATAATACGCATAATCAACTAAAAGTGTTACCGTAACAAAAATAAAACACAACAAAAGAACATACACTACTGCGTTCAATTCATAACCATACAGTGCTAATGTCACTGTTTGAATGAAAAGGAATCCTAAAATTATCCAAATCAATTTTATTTTATCTTTTAAGTATGCTTTCATCTTATTCCTTAATTCGATAGCCGATACCTTTCTTTGTAAGAATGAATTCTTCTAACCCTGCTTCTTCCAATTTCTTACGTAAACGTGCAACATTTACTGTCAAGGTATTATCATCAATGAATTCATCTGTATCCCATAAAGCTTGCATCATCTCATCACGAGATACATACTTATCTTTATTTTCCATCAACGTAGACATAATACGAAATTCATTTTTAGTTAAGTCAATTTTTTGTTCCTTGTACATCAGCGTAGTATCATTCAAATTTAGTGTAACACCATGTACATCAATAATTGATGTATTCGTACTAAAATCATATGTCCTTCGCAACATCGCTTGTATTTTTGCGGTTAATACATTTAAATCAAAAGGTTTAGCGATAAAATCATCACCACCCATATTCATTGCCATGATGATATTCATATTATCAGATGCACTTGATATAAAAATGATTGGTACCTTTGATGTTTTTCTTATTTCATTACACCAATGATAACCATTGAAAAAAGGTAATGTAATATCCATGAGAACAAGATGTGGATTAAATGCACTAAATTCCGTTAATACGTTATTAAAATCTTGAATCGATGTTACATCATATCCCCAAGTTCCAATTTGTTTACATAGTGTTTTTGTAATGACTTCATCATCTTCTACAATTAATATCCGAAACATACCTCTCCCTCACAATTTCTACTTCTCAAGTAATACGATTGCTTGAGCCAATACCCCTTCTTCTCTACCCACAAATCCTAATTTTTCTCCGCGAGTAGCTTTTATACTAATTTGATCCAATTCGCAATGTAATGCATTGGCTACATTGATTCTCATTTGTTCAATATGCGGTGCCATTTTTGGCTTTTCTATCATTATTAATGAGTCCACATTCCCTATTTTATATCCTTTTGACATCATAATATCATATACTGCACTCAGTATTTCTAAAGAATTTGCACCTTTGTATCGTGGATCTGTATCTGGAAAATGCTTTCCTAAATCGCCTAACGCCAAAGCCCCGAGTATTGCTTCTGCAATTGCATGTAACAATGCATCCGCATCACTATGACCTAGTAATCCCAACGTATGTTCTATTTTTACACCTCCAAGTATTAAATCTCTATTTTCTACTAGTTGATGTATATCACTTGATTGCCCTATTCTTATCATTCGTTTCACCTCGTATTTTTATTATAGCATGGTTATGTTATCATAATTTAAACGAGGTAAATAATATGAAGAATATTTTATTAATTGGCACATCTATGATTGACCAGGTTTTTTCATCAAATGAAATCCTTCCTAATCAGTGCAATAAAGGTAAAATTACGATAGGACATGGCGGTTCTATCCACAATGTTTCCTACAATTTGGCTTGCCTTGACCTAAGTCCCATTTTTATCACAAAACTAGGGCAAGATGCTTTAGCTCAAGAAATACAAGACAGTTTATCCCTTCAAGGAGTAGAGGTTCATCCTTTGTTTATTGATAAGACAACACCTATTTTCCAAAGTATTCATGCATCCAATACTCAATTTTTCTTATCATCCATCACTCCTGACTTTTTATTTCACGATGATGATGAAGTTGATTTAAGTTTATTCCGTGATTCGTACGTCATTACTGACCAAAGAGATGAAAAGTTCTTATTTAAATGCATGATTAATTCATTCTCTGCTGAATGGATTATAAGTGGATTTATCCCTAAGAAATCACTTCTTGAGTATGTAACTGGTATTGTTTTAAATGAAGATGAATTTGATTCTGAAGCAGTCGATTTCTCTACTGGATTGAAATGGATTATTGTTACTCGTCATGATGGTGCAACTTTACTCACAAATAATGGTAAAGTATTTATCCCTTGTGATAATATAGATACAGTTAATACTCTTGGGGCAGGAGATGCCTTCTTATCTGGATTAATTTATGGATTATTACGTAATTTAACATTGATTGATTGTATCGGAATAGCACACCGTGCAAGTGCCATCATTTTATTAACACCTAGCGCCACAAACCCTGATTTAAAAGATTTAACTCACCTATACTAATAGACATTCTAACGAATGTCTTTGATTTATATTGAGGTACTTTATGAGAAAGAAAGAATTGTTGTTAGCATTTAAAACTGCATTCCCCCATACTATCCCTGTTCTTACGGGATTTTTAATACTGGGTATAGCGTATGGTGTATTAATGAATTCTAAAGGTTATCCAGTAATCTATTCTGTTTTAATGAGTGCTATTGCTTTCTGTGGTAGTATGCAATTTGTTGCGATTACCTTATTAACAACTGTATTCAATCCAGTAGAAGCGTTCTTATTAAGTATTATGGTTAACGCAAGGCATTTATTCTATGGTATATCGATGTTAGAGAAATACAAAGGATTTGGCAAAGTGAAAAATTTCTTAATTTACACTCTCTGTGACGAAACCTTTTCTTTAGTATCCAGTGTTCAACCCCCTACTGATTGCGATAAGAAAGATTTCTATTTTGCAATATCTTTACTCGATTATTCATATTGGATTATCGGTACTTTACTCGGTGGAATTCTTGGATCATTCATCACTTTCAATACCACAGGTTTAGATTTTGTATTAACTGCGTTATTTGTCGTTTTGTTTATTGAACAAATTCGAACAAAAGAAAATCGAACTGTTGGATTTCTTGGTATTGGCTTAGGTATACTATCACTTGTCCTATTTGGATCTAGTAATATGGTTATTCCAACTATGATTTTTGTCCTTCTTGCTTTATTAGTTTGGAGGAAAGTCACATGCCATTAACTCCATTACAAACAATCATTATTATCATCGTTATCGCACTAGGTACAATGATTACCCGTTTCACACCCTTTATCCTATTCCCCGAATCAAAAGAATTACCACCAATTATCACATTCTTAGGGAAAACTTTACCACCTTCAATGATGGGACTTCTTGTTGTATATAGTTTAAAGAGTGTAACTATTCTTCAGTTCCCCTATGGTATACCTGAAGCGATCTCGTTAATTGTCATTACAATTCTACACTTATGGAAACGTAATGTGTTATTAAGTATTGGTATTGGAACACTTCTTTATATGATTCTCATTCAATATATATTTGTTTTGTAATCTGTATATTCATGTTTCTTACATAAGATTGATAACTATTAATATAGGATTCAATCTTTTTATTTTCTTAGATATACTCCATTCATGCATTAATAATTACATTTTATGCAGTTATTAAAAATAATCCATTTCTTTGTTTATAATAAAACTAAGTAGAGATACCGATGTATCCGCAAATAATACTAATAAATAATCAAAGGAGAATCGTTATGAAAAAAACTGGAAGATTTTATGTATACTTATTTATCAATATAATCTTATTCTTATTGTTTATATTTAGTTTTGTTTCATTAATTTATCCAAATGAAATTTATAATATATTTGTTCAACACATCGAAGATATCTCATATCTTGGATCATCTATTAAGATGTTACAAAATATTTATGCGCTATTAATTATTTTCACATTGTTTATGTGTTTGCATATTTATCAACATCAATTCGATAAGAACTACAATACTCCACAAATTCAATTTAGTTATAACAATAAATCATTTCGTTATAAAAATGTAGAGCGTGATGAGTATAAAGATACTACAATTATTTCAGGTACAATACAAAATATCACTGAACAGCCTTTTGACTATGTTCAAATTCAATTACTATTACTAAGACAAAAACAAATTGTAGGTGTTAAAGAATACTTCTTTAAAGAAATAGATGCACTTGAAGAAAAGAGTTGGATACTTTGGTTTAATAATATTGAGTTTGATAGCGTTAGAATAAAAATATCAACAAGAGATAATTAATTGTGATTTATATCTTTATAATAAACAAAAAGAAAGTATATTCATTTATACTTTCTATTTTTCAAATTGGGCATTGAATAATTTTGCATAGAACCCTCGTTGCATCATTAGTTCATCATGATTACCTGATTCAATGATTGTTCCCTGCTTTAGCACAAGAATAATATCTGCATTCTTAATCGTTGATAATCGATGAGCAATTACAAACGATGTTTTGTCTTTGCATAATTTGAGCATTGCTTCTTGTATTTGCATTTCTGTTCTTGAATCAACGTTACTTGTGGCTTCATCTAGAATTAACATCTTACTCTCTGATAGCATCGCTCTAGCGATTGTGAGGAGTTGTTTCTGTCCTTTTGATATATTGACTCCATCATCTGTTAAAACGGTGTCATAACCATCTTTAAGCGTTTGTATGAAGTCATGTATATGTGCTGCTTTACATACTTCAATGACCTCTTCTAATGTAGCACCTTCTTTTGCATATGCAACATTTTCAAAGATGGTTCCACTAAATAACCAGGTATCTTGAAGAACCATTGCATATTGTTTTCTTAACGACTCTCGTGTACACTCATCACTTCGATACCCATCTACTTTTATTTCTCCAGCATGAATATCATAAAACCTCATGAGTAAATTAATGATTGTTGTTTTACCTGCACCCGTTGGTCCTACAATCGCAATCATTTTGCCAGGTTCTGTAAAGAAATTTAAATCATGTAATATCTCTTTATCTTTAACATAACCAAAGCTAACATGTTTGCATTCAACTTCACCTCTTACATTTGTAAGTGTATGTACATTTTCTTTATCAGCTAATTCACTTGGTTCATCCAATAACCGAAAGACACGTTCTGCAGCTGATATTGCGGATTGTAAATCAGATAAAATATTAGCTGTTTCGCTAATTGGCCCAGAAAATTTTCTAGAGTAAAGTACAAATGAAGATATATTTCCAATCGTAAGTGATCCAAACAAATACAGTAAAGCACCAAACATACTTACAAAAGATAAAGATAAGTTATTAATAAATGTAACTGATGGACCAACAACACTTCCTTGATAATCAGCATCATAGTATGCATCAACTGCTTCTATATTTTCAGTATCAAACTTAGTTACAATTGTTTCTTCTTGTCCATAAGCCTTTATCGTTTTGTATCCCGATAACATTTCTTCCACAAACCCATTTAGTTCACCCAATTTGCGTGAACGCTTTGAGAAAAGAGGTTTTACTTTCTTGGTACGATATCTTGTAAAGATAATAATGAGGGGTACTGTTACCGCAAAGATTAAGCATAATGTCGGTGATATTGCAATCATCATCATTGCGGATCCTACTACTGTAATGACTCCGGTAAACACAGTAATAATATCACTAGATAAGGATGAGTTTATAGTGTCTATATCATACGATATACGTGAAATAATATCGCCTACTTGGTTTCTATCAAAATAAGAAATTGGTAATGACAATAAATGATTGAATACTTCTTCTCTCATCTTAAATGTAATCCCACTGGATACTTGAATTAGAATACGTTGTACGACATAAGCAAGTATTGCGCTTGCTACATAAACCACTAGCATCCAAATACAATATTTAATCACAACACTAAAATCAACATGACCTACATTTGTGCCAATCGCATCTATCGCAAGTCCTGATAATTGTGGACCAATTAATGCAAAGTAGTTACTAAATAGGGCTAAAACTAAGGCGATGAATACCGCTACTTTGTGCGCTAGTAAATATTTACCAATACGCAAAACTGTTTTCTTCTTAGTCAACAAGAGCACCTCCCATCTGTGAATTACTAATGGAAGCATAAATCTCACTTGATTCTATTAATTCTTGATGTGTTCCTTGAGCGCTAATTTCGCCATGATCTAAGACAATAATTTGATCTGCATTCTTAATACTAGATATGCGTTGAGCGATGATAACCATGGTTGTATCTTGATACTTTTCTTGTATTGCTTTTCTGAGTCTTGCATCTGTTCCATAATCAAGTGCACTGCTTGAATCATCTAGTAGCATAAATTCTGGATGACTGGCAAACGCTCTAGAGAGTAATATTCTTTGACGTTGCCCTCCAGATACATTTGTGCCTTTACTAGTTAAGTGATGTTCTAACTTCTCATCAAGACCATAGATGAATTCCGATGCTTGAGCATCCACAACAGCTGAATCCAAATCATCTGCTTCTATACTACGTCCAAACATAATATTTTCTTTAATTGTGTCACTAAACAAGAAATCATTTTGCATGACTATACCAAACATACTTCTTAGTTCATGTTTTGGAATATTTCGGATATCTTTTCCTTGTATATAAATTGCACCACTGTCAATTTCATAAAATCGAAGTAACAATTGCATGATCGTTGTCTTACCTGATCCTGTCGCACCAAGTATACCCAATGTTTCTCCTTTTCTTAATTTAAAACTAATATGTTGAATATTATCCTTTACTTTTAAATAAGAGAAAGACACATCTTTAAATTCCAATTCATATTGAGAATCACCATCTGGATAGACTATTGATTCATCCAATGATTCATCGATAGTCAAAACATCTTGAATACGATCTGAACTCGCAAGTCCTTTTGATGTCATGACAAAGATATTACTAATTGCAATTAATGCATTAGAAATAATTGTGAAGTAGGACATAAACGCAATAATTTTACCTGTTTCAGATAATCCTTGATTTACACGATAAGCACCTACTAGAATAACGAGTGTTAATCCCACATTAAGCAACAAAGTCATACTTGGATTAATCATCGCCATTTTAATATTGGCATTTCTTTCTTGATCTCTTAATTTCATATTACTTTCAAAATAACGATTCTTTTCTGTGTTCTCTTTACTTAATGCTTTGATAACACGTATCCCTTGTATATTTTCTCGTACTACTTGAACCATACGATCCGTTGCCTTTTGAACAAGATTAAAAAGTGGAACACCCCTTGTTGACTTAACATAAATGACCCAACTGATAATAGGCAAGATTGCTAAAAAGACAAGAGCTAATGTAGGTTCCAAAATAAACGTCATTAAAATACCGC
This sequence comes from Anaerorhabdus sp., assembly GCF_036637135.1. Lineage (GTDB taxonomy): Bacteria > Bacillota_I > Bacilli_A > Erysipelotrichales > Erysipelotrichaceae > Anaerorhabdus. The sequence continues at coordinate 13,097 of NZ_JAVWNC010000039.1, forward strand.
CAATTGTTAAAATTGGGGCACGCACACCCATTCTTTGAATCATACCTAACATTCGATGTACATTATATGTATCAGAAGTTAATCTAGATTCAAGAGATGGTATTGTTACTTCATCTGTTTTTGTACAGCTAAGATACATTGTTTTAGCGAATAAGTCATGGCGAATATTTTCAGTAATATCCCGCGCTACTTTACTTGCTTTACGATTCGCATAAACATTTAGTCCCCATGCAAGAAATGAACATACAACCATTACTGCGCCCCATATCAATACTTGATTGATATTTTGAGTAGGTACAATATCATCAATGATCATTGATAGGATAAAAGGTAAGAAAAGTTCAACTAAAGAGCCTACTGCTTTAATCAGTAAGCCAATCGTCATAGATAACATAAATGGTTTACAATACTTTTTTAACATTTCCATGTTGTAACACCTCACTAACTCCCTAATTTATTTTTTGTAAGCCAGTGTGAGAAATGATAATAGAGTGATGTGAATACAGCAGCACATGTCCATGTCAAACTATATCCCCATGCAACTATATCAATATGATTGAATATTGGCATTGCAATCGATAAATAGATTTGTCTTAGGAATACGAAACTAATTATGGACGTAAGCATTGGTACAATCGTATATCCACCCGCACGCAAAGCCCCTGAGTAAACTTGGTGGAATGTTAATGCAAAATAGAAAGGTATCATAATACGAATCATGGATGCACCCGCCGCAATAACATCTGCTTCTCTTGAGAAAATCTCAACTGCGATATCCGCAAACATCCACAATGGAACTCCCAAGACAATTACTGAAATGATACCCATGATAATGGTTGTATTAACACCTTTTTTAACACGATCAAATTTTAAAGCTCCCATGTTCTGAGCTGAGAATGTTGTGATTGCAAGTGCAAAGCTATTAATTGGTAATGCAATAAAGTTATCAAATTTATTTGCACTACTAAATCCTGCAATGGCTGCAGCACCAAAATTATTTACGTAGGATTGTACAACAACATTTGAAAATGAAACGATCATGTTTTGTAATCCTGATGGAATTCCAATCTTTACGATTTGAATTAAAGTAGGTATATGAATACGTAGCTTATTTAATCTCAATTGATAACTTTCTTTTGACATAAGTAATACAACTAATACTAAAATAGCTGATATGGCTTGTGCAATTAAGGTTGCCCACGCAACTCCTGCAACACCCATATTGAATGATCTTACAAACAATAAATCCAAGATAATGTTGATAATACTCGCAACACCCAAAAAGTATAATGGTCTTTTTGAATCTCCAATTGCTTGTAGTATCCCGGTCCCCGCATTGTATATCGTAACGAAAATAACACCCAAGAAATAAATTTGTAGATACTCAACTGCTTGTGGTAATACATCTGCAGGTGTTTTCATCCATTCCAAGAATATCGGTGACATAAAATAACCAATGATCATTAACACCACTCCAAAGATCAATGAGAATGTGACAAAGGTATGAACCGTAACTCCCAATTCCTCTTTCCGGTTTGCCCCGAAATGTCTTCCTACAATAACACCTGCCCCGACAGCTACACCCATAAAGAAACCAATAATCAAATTAATCAATGGATTACTTGCACCTACTGCTGCTAATGCTGTTTTCCCCACGTATTGTCCAACTACTACTGAGTCAACCGTATTATATAAAAGTTGAAACAAATTACCGAGTAACAGAGGTATTGCGAAAAAGAGGATTCTCTTCCATATCGACCCAGTTGTCATCTTTGCTTCAGTCATTGTCATGAAATTATCCCCCCTTTTATTAATGTATTTTATTATACCACCACTTTAACTTTTATGCTTATCAAAGAAATGATAAAATGAAACAAAAGAAGGTGATGTTATGGATTTATCAAAGAGTTGTTTAGAAACAATACAAATACTAAATCAACACGGTTATAAAGCATACCTTGTAGGAGGAGCAGTACGCAATTATTTACTACATCTACCTATACAAGATTATGACATCACCACCGATGCAACACCTGAAGAAATTAAGCAATGCTTCAGTCAATACAAAACCATTGATACTGGAATTAAACATGGCACTGTTTCTGTCCGCATTAATCATGATCAAATAGAAATTACCACATTTCGTACTGAGAAAGAATATTTAGATCATCGTCATCCCAATGCAGTTTTATTTACACGAAGCCTACAAGAAGATTGTCTTCGTAGAGACTTTACAATGAACGCTTTATGTTATCACCCAACAGAAGGCATCATTGATTTCTTTGGCGGAAGATTTGATATCCAAAACAAAATTGTTAAGGCAATTGGAAATCCAATAGAACGATTTGATGAAGATGCGTTACGGATTTTACGCGCAATTCGTTTTAGTACACAACTGAACTTTCTAATTGAGCCCAATACAAATCAAGCTCTTTTTGCATGTAAGGAATACCTCAAATCCATCTCCGTAGAACGTATCATGGATGAACTAACAAAAATCTTTTTATCTTCTACATGTGCTAATCAATGTTTTGAATACCAAGAAATTTTTGAAACCTTTATCCCAGAATTAGATGAGTTAAATCATTTCCCTACAAAACGCAATCAGACATATGATGCACTTTCTAAATCTAAACCCTCATTACCTTTGCGATTCGCAATACTTATTCATCAATGTAATGAACATGATTTATTATATACAGCACAACGTATTATGAATCGTCTTAAATTATCAAATCAACTTAAGCAACAAATAAATACGCTTTTACAATCTGTCCCTGTTACATTCAACACTAAAATAGATATCAAACTATTCTTACAAAGTTCCAAGATTGATTTTATTGATATCTGTGATTTTAAGCAGTGCATTGATGATACATTCAATATCGATATGATCACTACCTTGTATACAGAAATCATTCGTGATAATGAATGTTACTCATTAAGACAATTGAATATCAAAGGAAATGACATTAAACAAATCGGATACCCCGACCAAATGATATCGACAATACTTAACGATTGTTTATATCTAGTAATTCATGAAACCCTTGATAATTCTCAACCATCTTTATTGGATTACATTAAAACAAAATACAAGAAATGATATTTCCATATGTTTTACTTAAATTTTTAAGGTATACTAATTATTAAATAAGGGGGAAAAGAAAATGTTAACATTAGATGAAGCTCGCGTAATTATTAATGAAGTAGACAAAGAAATGGCTAAACTATTTGAAAAGAGAATGGGTGCTGTTGAACATGTAGTACACTATAAAATGGAAAAAGGATTACCTATTCTGGATGCAAAAAGAGAAGCTGAAGTAATCGAGAAAAACTTAAATTTATTGGAAAATGAAGAATTGAAACCTTATTTCAAGGAATTCTTAGAAAAAGCAATGGAAGTATCTCGTAACTATCAACAAAGCATTGTTGATGCAAATAAGAAATAATTCACGGTAGGTTTGATACCTACCTTTTATTATGATTTCAACAAGAAATAACGTTAACTTTGAAGTCATCTTGTGATAAACTAATGTTTAAGTCAATTATTTAATACTTGTCATTGGTGATTGATTTAACTTCAAATTGTATTAGGGGGAAAATATGGAAAATTCAAAAAGTTCTACTAAGCGTTATCTTATCATCATTGTAGCTTTACTTTGTATGTTTGGATTTCGTTTACTACCTGCACCTGAAGGATTATCTGCATCGGGAATGCAAGTAATCGGTGTTTTCGTTGGTGTTCTAATCTTATGGCTTACAATATCAATCGATTGGCCATCTATATTAATGATTGGTGCTTTAGCTTTAGTTCCAGAATTAAAATTCAATGCTATCTTATCTGGAGCATATGGTAATTCAACATTTGTATTCTTAATGTATACCTTCGTGGTAACATACGCATTAAGTAAAACTAGTTTCATTAAAAGAACTGCATTGGCGTTTATTACAAGTAAAATCGCAAGTAAGGGTCCTTGGTATTTTGTAACTCTTTACTTTGCATCAATTATCTTTATTGGATGTTTTATTTCTCCAACAGTTTTATTCTTTGTGTACTTACCCATTGTTGAAGAGATTTATCGTTTATTAAAACTTGAAAAAGGAAGTAAACTCGCAAGCATGTTAATGATGGGTACTGTCATTATGTGTGGTATATCTAGTGGTATGACACCTATCGCTCACGTGTTCCCATTAATTGCATTAGGCTTATATCAAGATATGTATGGTGTTGCGATCAATTACGCTAATTTCATGACAATTGCAATTCCTGTAGGCCTTATCTGTTCTGCATTAACAATCTTTGCATTCAAATTAATTTTAAAACCAGATATGACAGCACTAAAGAACTTTGATGTTAAGACGATGGCTAGCATTGAAGGTAAAGTTGGATTTGATGAAAAAATCATTCTTGCAATTTTTGCATTAGTTGTAGCATTATGGGTTCTTCCAGGTTTAATTACTCCAATCATTACAACAGGACCCATTTATACATTTTTTAAATGGATAGATGGATTCGGTACCGCTATGCCACCACTTATTGGTCTAGTGTTGTTGTGTATCATACAATACAAAGGCAAAGCTTTATTATCATTTAGTGAAGCCATGTCAAAAGGTGTATCTTGGCCAAGTTTGATTATGTGTGCATCTACATTAGCATTAGGTAGTGCAATTACAAATGCTGACATTGGTTTGACGACTTGGTTATCCGCAAGTTTAACACCTATGATTTCTAGTTTATCACCTATCATTATGGTTCTTATCTTTACATTATGGGCAGCAATACAAACTAACTTAAGTAGTAATATGGTTACTGCTACGGTTGTAACTGCAGCAGCACTTGCGATTACCGCAAGTATGACAAATGTAAATATCGCTGGAATCGTTGTCAATATCGGTATGATGGCGAGTTATGCATTCGCTACTCCACCTGCAATGCCATGTGTTGCAATAGCTGCAAGTAGTGGATGGACAGATACAATGAATATGATGAAATATGGTTTTATCGTTATGATTCTTTGTGTTATTGTCGCTACATTTATTGGATATCCTATTTCGACATTTATTATGTAAGTTAAGCTCTGTTTCAAATGAAACAGAGTTTTCTTTTGGTTTTCGTTAAAAAGTCTACCGATATAGACCTTATCCGTTTTTTGTGTTAATATTTCATAAAAGGAGACTTTTATGAGAAGACTTGTCCTATTGAGTTTGTGCTTTTTAATTTTACTATTTGACTTCTACACCCACAGAAATATCAATAATAGACTTTGAGATCAACCATTCTCTCGATGATAATATACCCAAAGAACTTGCCTATCTTGCTTATCAAGATTGCAGTATTTGGGATAGAACTATCTTACTTAATTGATGAAACAAAAATATTAAACAATGGTATCATACAAAGTTAAGAGGAAGATATCTTTGTTGGAATCGATCCTGATTAATCTTCAAAATAATAAATCTGATTTATTCTACCGAATCATATCTTTAAATAGAAAG
>NZ_JAVWNC010000039.1:18695-21560 GCF_036637135.1 Anaerorhabdus sp.
TCTTCAAAATAATAAATCTGATTTATTCTACCGAATCATATCTTTAAATAGAAAGTAGGGCTATATGATAAAATACATTCTCATCTTATGTTTCTTTTTGTCATCGTGTACTATACAAAAGAATAATCCTTCTGAAATTACGGTTCTTCAATTAAGTAAAACCGAAGAATCTCAACTCAACGAGATATATAGACAAACAGATTTAGAGGGATATTCATCAAATAAAATTGAAACAGAAAATTATACAAACATGTTTACTACAATAACTGGTGAATATGATGATTTGAAATATACTTTCACAAGTCATTACACAAATGATTATTCTCTTGAAGTCTATTTTGAACCATTAATTTTTTATTATATTGATGGAAACAACCTCAAAGTAGGAACCATGTTATCTGGAATTATTTATAACGATTCTCCCGATGCAGCAAGAATTTATTCAACGGTATCTATTAGAGATACTGTTTATTCCATTTATTTTGATCCAACTAGAGCAAAACTATTTTTTTCTGATACCAATAATGAAGTTGATTTTAATGATTCTGATAAAAAAGCATTACTTGATTCCTATTTAATACAATGGGATGACCTTGCAGAATTCGAACGTAAAATTGGATTTGTTAATCATCAAATTTCTGCAATTATTAAAAATGAATTTGTATTCAAGGAAAACCTTCCAGGTTATCGTTATCAATTTGTTACAGGATATAATATATTTGAATTAGATTATCAAATTGCATCTCCACAAATTGTAATCAATGACAATGCTCGTGCAGATATAAATGGGCTAAATGATTTAGAACGCTTACTTTCACTCGTTTGTTTTATTGATACTGATATACATAATTTAAGTGATATCTCATTTGACACACTTGTTAATTGGTATACTCAAACACATAAACCAACCACCATGTGTATTCTTGATGATTGTACAAGTTCTTATCAGTTTTATTCTTTAGATGATACACTCACTACAAATTATGATTTAGATGAATTTAATAAAGTTTATACAAATGAATTGAACCAAGATCAGCCAATAGAGATGGATGAGAATATGAAATTCAAAAGCGGACTCATTTACAATGTGAAAGAACATGCTTTTCAGAGTCAGTTATCCCAAGGCAATGTTTCAACGAATACTTTTGGTTACCTTAGTGAAGTTAAAAACACCAAAAACAACATCACAACTTATGTCATCACCCCTTATGAAGTTAGAGATACAACTTTGAATTATGAAAGAATCATTGTCTATAGAAATGTGAATCATTATTATCCTATTCCAAATAATGTAACTACAAGCCAAGATTTATACGCTTATACAAATAAATTGAAAGATAAACTCATATCTTTCGAAGTAAAAATACAAGAAAACAATAATGGCACCTACCAACTAGTTTCAGTAAAACAAAAAGATAATTAATTCTATACACTCTTGTGAATTGACTCGTATTTTAGATGTTGATAGACTATTAATATAGACCAATATACAATCTGTCAACTATTGCGTATAAAACTGGAGGTAACTCAATGAAACGTATTCTATTAATCATACTTTGTATGATGTTAGTAAGTTGTACACAAACACCACAGAATAAGAATGAAGAATCATCAACATTTAGTATAGGTGATCAAGAAGTAATGAATAAGATGATTTACGATGAGAATTTCTTTTTCCCTTTTATCCTTCAACAAAAATACATCTCCACAAAGTATAACGATGATAATGTAAGTATCAACTTCTATAATAATGCTAAATTTGATGCTTTATTTTATTACGATGGAGAATTTAACTATAACTATAGTTTCCAACCCTTAGATTTAAAAATAAGTGATGATTTAAACGTGAATCTATTTACAACTTATACCTATGTTCCAGATTATTACGAAAGTCATTTACTTGCGTACATCACCATCAACACCGAAGCCAAGTATTATACATTTGATCAAAATAGAGTACAGTTGTTGAATTATGGAACTGAAGAAGTAGTCTCCTTAGAAGATGATATCCAAGCACCTATCATCGAGCTTCTTAAAGAACAATGGAATGATATGATGAATTTTCGTGTTGTATGTCAAACATTTAGTAATCGACTAAACAAAGTAGCATATACGGATGAAGTCACATTCAATGAAGATCCATTACCGGTCGAAGGCTTTGTATTGGAGTGGGATGAGAATTTAAATAGTGAAACTGGAATTTATCAAGGTATATCTAATTTCCCAATCACTGAATTTATTAAAATTAATGACGAAGAGATAAAGAGTAACATTGATTTATCACAATTGGAAAACATGGCATCTTTATTCTATTTTCTTAAAGACAATTCAAATTTCAATGCTCCTAACTACGATCAAATCTTAGCTTGGTTATTTAATACAAACTATTATGGTCTCAATACAATCACACTAGAACAACTCAACGATGTTCTTACAAACACCCTAAACTTAGATAAGACAACCATCAATTATGATTTAATTCTTAAAAATGGTATTACTCAAGAATTTGATACACAAAGTTTTAACGCCATTATACCAAGTGGTGTTGGAAGTGGATATTTAGGAATTATTATTGATGAAACAGAGACGATTGACAAGATACCTACATACAACATCTTACCTTATGATGTCATCATCAAAGATATGAATCAATCCATCGTTTCAATTCAAGGTGAAGAAATTCTTAAAGATCATCTCAGTGAAGAAGAAATAGTAACCTATTTACAAGATAACCTAGAAACACTACCACACTGGAAAGTTAGTATAGAAAATGGCTCTATTTATCAAGCTACCGTTGTAGATGGAATTTCCGAATCAGCTAGCCTTGATTAAGTATGTCAACTAAAGGAGAGTATTTATGAAAAA
>NZ_JAVWNC010000040.1:0-21214 GCF_036637135.1 Anaerorhabdus sp.
ATATCTAATATACAGTAAAACCCTACAGTCATTTCATCAGAAATTCTTGTAGGGTTTTATTTAAATTTTAATATTGTGGTGGTATTGTTTCTGCAATAACTGCTTGTTGGATGCGTTTAACTTCATCGACATCTACAATCTCCAAAAATAATTTAACAAGTTCTGGACGGAATTTATTAACCAGTAATACAGCAGAAGTATCTTCTCCATTGGATTGAATTGGTTTTGTATTCATTTGAATGAGCGCATCATTTACTTCGTCTTTGTTCCAAACGGTTGCGTCAATTTCTTTTTGTTTTAATGCAGGAATAATCTTTGAGTAATCAAGCATTACATACTTTACTTTTTTTCCTCTACACATTTTTTTCGTCCAACGATTTTGTTCTGCTGCATCTTTCGCAAGACCCACAGTCATACCATCTTCTATTTCTTTTGACTTCGTATTACTAAACAATAATACATGAGCACTTAAATATGTTTGAGGACCAAAGTCAATTACCTTTACAAGTGGTTTACCTGATCTAATTGCATTATCAGCTGAACCTTTTGACAGAATTACAAAATCATAACTACCTTTAATCATTGCATCAAGACGCATGACTGCATCTCTCATATAAGCCATACTTACTGGTATTTCATAATCATTATGTAATGTTGTGATAAGCCCTGTTGCTAAACCCTCATACGTTTTAGAATAAGGTAATGACATCGCTCCTAGTAATTGTCGAATATCTGCCATTTGAATAAGAATCTTTGTATTTTTATTAACTAAATACGATCCCATGTGCCCCCTAGGGTTGATATCAATAGCTTCTACTTCTTGTAATTTCTTCAGAGAATTCTGAATAGTACCTCTTGCAACCCCTATATCTCTCGACAATTCTTCAAACGTAGGAATTCTAGTACCCAAATCCATGCGAATAAAAAGTTTCGAAAGAAATATGATTGTAGACGCATTTTTATTAAACAAATGAAAATCTGTATATGACATAGTCTACCTCTCTTTATTATTTTTTTTGCGATAAAATACTACATCAATTCTAACACAAATTATACTTTTTTAAAAACACAGAAATTCCATTTGAATCATTATCTAAAGTTATTTCAAATGCTGCCTCTTTAACACGTTCCATTGCATTACCCATAGCTACTGGATATTTTACTGCATTAAACATTGTAAGATCATTTTCTCCATCACCAAATACAATAATTTCATCACTTGTGATTCCTAATTTTTCTGCAAGTTTAAGTATTGTATTTCCTTTATTAATACCTAATGGTGCACATTCAATCCATTGCATTGATGTTCTTGCGAAATGATATTTATCACTTAAATTTTCCATTAACCATTCGTATGGTTTTTTTAGTGTTTCTTCTGTATGTGCTAAACAAATTTTATTAACGGATTTATCAATTTCTTCTGGTCCCTTAATATCATAAATATGTGCATAATTGTTTTTTCTTTGATCCTCAACTAATGAGAATGTTCCTGCAGTCCAAGGCACATCATCTGCAATGTTTTTATCAATACGTATTTGTTTTTTTATTGCTCGTAAACTATCTGGAATATAATCATAGATTGTATCATCTAATACACCCATTGCTTCTATTTCATACGGTTTAATCGCTGCGAAGATTTCTTCTATTTCTTCTTTTTGAAGTTGGCGTATTACTTCATGTTTCATTGTAGCTGTTTCTGTTATCGCAGCTCCATTAGCACCAATAAAATAACCACCAAATTCTGGCATTCTTAATATCTCTCCATATTGTAGCAAAGAACGATAACTTCTTCCTGATGCCAAGACAAGACGTATACCTTTCTTCTCTGCATCTATTAGTGCATTACGTGTTTCTTCACTTATTTCTCTTTTTGAATTAAGGAGTGTTCCATCCATATCCATAACAATCATTTTAATATTATTCATCATGTTCTCCTATTCTTGAAACCAATTGAAGTGTACGCATGCATTGTATAAGCCATCATCTTCAATGTTATCTGTAACATAGTCTGCAACTTGTTTAACACCTTCTTTGGCATTACCCATCGCAACACCTATTGTAGCTTTTTGAATCATATCAATATCATTATTACCATCACCAAATGCTGCAATCTCATCTGGTTTAATACCAAATAATTCTGCACATTCTACTGTACCATGTGATTTACTGATGTCCTTGGCTGTTATTTCATTTGCATAACCAATAATTAAATGATAACTGTTCTTGCAACAATCAGATATCTCCTGTTTGATTTTTGGATCATCTGCGTAATATAAAATATGAATTAATTCTTCTCCATTATATGGTTTATATGTTGGATGCATGTTGTATATCCGTTGGAAGATTCCTTTTACATCTTCGCTGTCTGTACTTAAATGATTCTCACCATGAATGCTTGTCCAACGATAATCTAGATTGTATTTATGTAAAACATCGATGATTGCTTTTGTGTCTTCTGGATCAATCTTATGCGCAACAACTTGTTTTCCTTGCATCATTATTTGTGCTCCACCACCACACACCATTGCATCCATTAAATCATAATAGTGCTTTGGTAAATTAATTAGTTCTGGATAAGAACGACTTGTACAAATAGAAATTTTTATTCCTAAATCTTTCAATTTCTTTAAAGCTATTTTCGTTGATTCTGGGCTATCATGTATATCATTTTGGTAACTTGTTCCATCAATATCAAAGAAAACTGCTTTTATCATTCTTCTACTCCTCCTAGATAATTATTTAAGTAATATGCAACACCATCATCATCAACACTTGGACAAACTTCGTCGGCTGCTTGTTGAACTATTTCACTTGCGTTAGACATCGCAACACTTTTACCAGCTGCCACAAACATAGACACATCGTTCGTGCCATCTCCAAATACAATAAAATCTTCCGGTTCAATGTTTAATAGCTTTGCGACTTCTACAATTCCATATCCTTTATTAATACCTAATGGTTTAACTTGTCCATGAACCTTAAAATCGCAAAGTTCAGTTGTGTCATGTATATAATCCTTTACTTCATTTACTTGATGTTCATCAATAAAGTATAAGAAGTCTAATACCTCAACATTATCTTTCAATGGTTCCACTGGATATCCATGTCCAAATAATGATTCATATATTTTTTCTTGCTTTGGCGAGGCTAATCGACTGTAGTAGAAAACGCCATCTAACTTTGAATAAGAGTATAAAATATTTTTCTTATCCAAATGTTGTATGAGTGTTTCTAAATCTTTTCTTACTAATGTGTGTTTTCTGATGCAATACTCTTTTTCATAAATAACACCACCTGTAGAACACACGCGATAGTCAAACAAGTCTAATAGTTTACTATCAATGGGTTCCATTTCTTTTAATGACCGGCTGGTAACTAAAACCAATTTAATATCCTTCTCTTTACATCTTAAAAACGTATCATAAAGAACAGGAGTAATCATTGTCTTCCCGTGTCCTAAAATAGTTCCATCAATATCTACACCAATTGCTTTTATATTCATACCATCTTATTTCCATTAACATAAGTTTGTAATACATTGTAATCATCATCAATCACAATAATATCCGCATCATTGTTAACTTTTAGTTCTCCTTTTGTATTTAGTCCTAAAAATGTTGCCGGGTTTTTTGTAGCTGCGTTTATTGCGATAACTTCATCCCCACCACAATGTTGAACACAGTTTTTAACCATGTTGATCATTTTGTTGGAACTACCTGCAAGTCGTCCATCTTTTAAACGACCACAACCATCTTCTTTTACTTCAACCCATCTTCCTGGCATATCATAGATACCAGGTTTAAGTCCTTTAATTTGTACTGCATCCGTTACTAAAATTAATTTATCTTTGCCTTTTGCACGTACAACCGTTTTCGCAACTGCATAATGTACATGTACACCATCACATATTAATTCTGCATACATATCATCCATAGATAAAGCTGCACCCGCACATCCTGGTTCACGATGATGAAGTCCTAACATACCATTAAATGTATGTGTGAAACTTCTAGCGCCACTATCTTTAGCGTTTAGACACTCATCATACTTTGCACCACTATGACCTATTGTGACACGAACATCCTGACTTGTGCAATATTTTATTAATTCATGTTGCTCGTCCATTTCTGGTGCAATACAAATTAGTTTTATTTTGTTACTCGCATGTTGTTGATAACGTTTGAATTGTTCTACGTTTGGTTTTTGGATGAGATACGGATTATGTGCACCCTTAAAATTAAATGAAATTTGTGGTCCTTCAACATGAATACCCAACGCTTGAGCCCCTGGAAGTTTTTCATCTATAACCTTTGAAATTAATTCATATGATTCTAATAAATTTTCTTCTGGCGCTGTTGATGTAGTCACAAGAAAACTTGTTACACCTTCTTTTGGTAATGTCGCTATCCAATGTTTTAATCCTTCATATGTTGCATAATTACTATCCATACCATTGAATCCATGGGCATGGATATCCAATAATCCTGGCAATATTTTTTTATCACCATAATCTTCATCTACATCGTGTTGTTTATATTCATGAATCGCAATAATTTTACCATCTTTAATTTCTAATTGAGCTGGTGTAAATTTCTCATCTAACCAGATACGTGAGCTTTGTATTATCATAATTATGCCTTCACTGTTTTCCCTTGAGCAATTACTTGAACAACATCATAGTTACGGTCTAATACAACTAAGTCTGCATCATAACCTGAACAAATTTTTCCCTTGCGATTATCAATACCTAAATAACGTGCAGGATTTAGTGTAGCCATATTAATTGCAGTATCAATTGGAAGTAATACTTTTTCTACCAGGTTTTGAATAGCCTTATTGAATTTCATTGTTCCACCAGCTAATGTATTTGTACCTGCAAGATATGCTGATCCATTTTCTCTTATTTCAATTTCATTGCCACCCAATTCATAATGACCTGGTTCACATCCTTTAGCACATAATGCATCATCTACAAGTAAGCAATAGTCTCTACCTTTACTTGTTACAAGTGCATAGATAGCTGGCCATACAACATGATTACCATCTCCAATAATTTCACAATATGTATCTTTTAATCTCATCGCTGCACCTACTAAAGATGGTTCACGATGATGTAATCCATTCATACCATTATAAACGTGTGTCATTCCATTTGCACCATTCGCAACTGCGATGCATGCTTCATTATAAGTTGCAGCTGAATGACCAATTGATACATTAACGCCATGTTGCGAAGCATACTTAGTCAATGCATAATCAGGATCTTGCTCTGTTGCTAAAGTCATTACTTTAATTAATCCATTTGCTTTCTCTTGATACATTTTAAATTGATCCACTGATGGTGTAACAATAAATTCTTCTGGTTGTGCACCTTTATTTTTTACATTTAAATATGGTCCTTCAAAATGAATACCTACAATCTCAGAACCTTCATATCCATCACGTACAACATTCGCAACATTTTCTAATGCTTTAGAAAGTATCTCTTCACTTTGAGTAACTGTTGTTGGACAGAAAGCAGTAATACCTTCTTCTAATAATCCTTTAGCCCACTTAACAAGTCCTTCACGATTTGCATCGTTTGTATCAAATCCTAATCCACCATGACAATGTACATCAATCATTCCTGGAATGATTCGATTCTCTCCATAGTCCTTATCCACTGGTTTAGTTCCGTAAGGATAAATGTTTTCAATTTTGTTTTCCTTGATTTCTACTTGTGCTTCAATAAATACTCCTGATACCCATACACTCTTACTTTGAATTATCATATGATATACCTCTCTTCTATTACTATCATTATACATTTTATTGTATAATGGTTCAATCACATTACAAAAAGTGTTATACTTTATTTATAAATAAGGAGAGTTTTATGATAAAAAACTATGTTATTGAAGTATGTTGTGGTTCTATTGAAGACACCATGATCGCAAGTGAATTTCCAATTGATCGTATTGAACTAAATAGTTCTCTTGAATTAGGTGGATGTACCTGTTCAGTGGGAACACTACTTGGTGCAAAGAAAGTAACTTCTATTCCTATGTGTTGTATGGTAAGACCTAGAACAGCAGGTTTCCATTACACAGAAAGACAATTCGAAAGTATGTTAGTTGATGCTGAAGAATTACTAAAGAATGGTGCTGATGGAATTGTATTTGGTTTTTTAAATGAAGATAATTCTATTGATACACTTCGCACTAAAAAGATGGCTGACTTAATAAAGAAATACAATCGTGAAGTAATTGTACATAAAGCATTTGATGCAACTCCTGATAAAATTAAAGCATGTGAAGATTGTATCGCTTGTGGTGTTGATCGTATTCTTACTAGTGGTGGAGAAAATTATCCAAATATTGAAGAAGGATTTGATTTACTAAAAGAACTTATTGAAAAATACAATCAACAAATTACAATTCTCGTTGGTGGTGGAGTTCGTGACCATAACATAAGAACAATTCTTGATGAAACTCATTGCACTGAAATTCATATGACTGCAAAACACATGGCTCATGATGATGGTGATTATGTAGAGGTATCAAGAGAAAACTTAAATAACATTTTAAGCAAGATATAGAAAAGGAATAACATTGAAGTTATCCCTTAATTAAAATCTTCCACTTACTTTGTAATTATCTAAACTACTTAATTCTGTTTCTTCGAATTCAGTAGTTTTATTTTGGAATTGAATGCTTGAATTTTGTGTTTGTAAGAAGTTCAATATTTTATTAGCAACTTGACCATCACTCACAGGAATGAGTGCTTCTTTGTCTTGTGCTTTGATATAAATTTTATGATTTCCTTTATATCCAGGTCTAGCTTTTTCAAATACATTATCTTCATTTCTTACAAGTGTAATATCTTTATATTGAATCAGTACTGGAATATTAAAACTAAATGAAACTAAACTCTTATTTAGAAGTACAGAATTTTCTACAACCTTAAGTTGAGTTGTGTCTTCAGTTTCTAGTGTTTTATAAAACTTTTGTAGTAGTGCTGCTTTTCCACCATACAATGATAGAAATAAACCACAGTATGCAACAGAAATACCAAAAGCTAGTTTAGCAAGTACTCCTTGATTTGAAAAAAGAGCTGTAATAATGACAAGTACTAAACCAAGAACCAAATTAAACACATATGTATTTAACATTGTTTTATTCATCAATTTCTTTATTTCATTCATCTTTTTTCCTCGCTTTCATTATAAAACGCTATCTCTATTTCAATCATAACACACCAAAAGAAAAAGGGCATCTCCTTTGGGAGACACCCTTAATTTTTTAATTAAGCAGTTACGATACCGAAGAAACTTAAAACGATAGCAGCGATAACTACAGAAATGATTAACTTGTTAGAGTTCATCCATTTCTTACCTAATAACCAGTAGCATAATGCAGCTAATACAGCTGGGAATAATGCTGGCATGATTGAATCAGCGTAAGCTTGTAATGGGAATTCTTTCATTAATTCTACTCCATCTTCGAAGACACCAAGTCCAACGTTAATAGAAGCTAAATTAAATTTAATCATTGTTGCGATCATACATCCAACAACTGTAAGTCCTAGAACTGCAGCCCCTTCAGTAAGAGCGTTCATTTTACCACTTAAAGTAGTAACTAATTTAATACCTTGTTCATATCCAAGATCGAACATTTTGAAACGGAAGAAGAAACATCCGATTTGCCATAATGTCCAGATACCAATACCAATTGCATTTCCTTCAAGAGCCATTGTTGCAGCGATTGATCCGAATACTGCACCAGCGATCATACCGAAGATAGTATCTCCAATACCAGCGAATGGTCCCATTAATGCTGTTTTAATAGAAGCAGCAACATCAAGACCTTCTGCACTACATGCTTGTTCTTCGATAGCGATATTCATACCAACGATGATATCTCCCATGTTAGGCATTGTATTGAAAAATTGTGAATGCACGTGTAATGCTTTTGATTTTAATTCTGGATTGTCTCCATATAAACGATTGATAACAGGAAGCATAGTTGAAAGGTATCCAAGACCTTGCATACGTTCATAGTTCCAACCAATTTGTGATTGCCAAATCCAACGAAGATTTACGCGACGTAGTTCTTTAGCTGTGAATTTAGATCCATTATTCTTCATAGTCAGAACCTCCTGTAGATGTAGCTCCACCTGCAGGTGTTGCAGCTGTAGCGTTTTGATAAGTAATTAATGCAGCTACTAAACCGATAAGTCCAACACCAAGTACTGGAATTTTAAGATAAGCAGCTAATACGAAACCAAGAATCAAGAATTGAGGTTTCTTTAAAACTGGAAGGTAACGTAATAAGATAGCGAAACCAACTACTGGAAGCAATCCACCAGCGATTTTGAATCCATTCATTAACCAAACCGGAATTACTGTCATTAGTGAATCAACAAGTGGTTGTCCAAACATTAGTAATAAGAATACAGGTAAACCACGAGATAATCCCCAAGGAATAATTCCTAAGTGGTTCATTAAGTTAATACCTTTTGTGTTTCCTGATTCAACATATTTGTCAGCGATATGTTGGAATACTGTGTTTGAGAAACGAGCAAGAATGTCCAATTGTACGAATAATGCTGCAAGAGCAATACCGATAGATGCTGCAAGTGTTACTGGATCTTCTCCTGAAAGTGATCCAAGTGCAGTTGTGATCATTCCTGATGACGTAATATTAAGAACTGATGCACCTCCATAAGTTCCTACCCCTAATTGCGTCATTTGAAGCGTACCTCCAACAATTAGTCCGTAAGTTGGGTTTCCTACAACGATACCTGTAAATAAACAAGCAACGATACAGTTATTCATTCCGAAGTTGAATGATAATCCATCAATAATACCCCAGAATGCCCATACACTAATTAGAAGGATTTGTAAAAAATTAAGTTCAGCCATAACTAACCTCCTCTATTGTTTTTATGGTTTTTCGAAAGTAAACTACTTTCAAATATAAGAATCGTCTATCACTTCTGACAAAATATGATAAGACGCGTTCTCCAAGTTTTTTTGAATCCGTTTACCCTAGAAGTGTTTAACTCTTCCAAAGTATTTGTTGTAGATTGCATCATTATCGAAGCCATCTACGTTTTGAGATTGGAATACTGGAGCTTTGATACCTTCAGCATCACAAATTTTTAATGCCTCTGCTACGATTGTATTCAATACAAACATACTAGAGATTGATGATCCTGGACCTGTAAGTAGTCCATTGATATCTAATAATGCATCTCCTGCAGGAACTGCATTATCGAGTACACAATCAACACATTCGAACAAGCGTTTTCCTGATGGATGACGACTTGTAGTATTTTTTGATTGTTCTAAGTTAGTAAGTGCAATAACATATACGCCTTCTTTTTGACAACGCATAGCCATTTCGATTGGAAGTGCATTACGTCCTGAGTTACTTGAGATAATCATAACATCACCTTTTTCGATGACATAGTTATCAAAGATAATATCAGCAAGTCCAGGTAACTTTTCAACAGCACCACTTCTTTGAGCTCCAAATGCTGTAAGAGCATCTGGATCTAATAGGGCATTTACGTTTCCAAGTCCTCCAGCTCTTGCGAACAATTCGATCCCAATCATATGAGAATGTCCTGTTCCAAATGTGTGAATTACTTTATCATTTTTAATATTATCCGCAAATACGCGTGCAAGTTTTTCTATTTCTACTTTATTTATATCATAAACTTTGTGTAAAAGTTCATCAATTTTATTCATATACTCAAAATTGTACATATTTTTCTCCTATACGCGTCCAGCATATTTAGTTTTTAATGCTTTATTGTGCTCTTTTGAACCTTCAAGTGACTCATCATAAATAATTGGAGCTTCAACACCTTTTTCTTGAAGTAAACGACAAGTTTCTGATGCGATTGTTTGCGCAATGAATGCTCCTGTAATTGAAGATACTGAACAAATCTTTTCTGGTCCACCAGTTTCAATCAATGCATCTCCTTGAGGTCCACAGTTATCAATCACGATATCACCAAGTTCGTATAATTTTCTTCCACTTGGGTGTCTTGAGTCTTCTGCAGTTGTATGTTGCCAACTTGTAACAACAATAACCTTGTGTCCTCTTTCTTTTGCAGTGATTGCCATATCAATTACAACCCCATTAATACCTGAGTTAGAAATAATGATAAATGCATCTGCTGGATTCATTTCATATAAATCATATAATTGATCCGCAATTCCAGGACGTCTTTCAAATACGTTGTCTGGATTTTTAAATTCTTCTAATGTAAATTTATTTTTTAATACAAAGTCAGCTGTATCAATTGAATGAATACAAGCTAAACTTCCAATACGGTTTTGCATTTCCATACCAAATCCGATTGAATGCCCAGAACCGAATACGTGAATTACTCCACCATTCGCAACTGATTCAGCACATATTTGAGCTGCTTTTTCAATGTTACCACTCTCTTTATCATAAAGAGTATCGATTAATTTCAATAATTCTTCGTAGAATACATCCATAGTAATTTCTGTCATGTTCATACCCTCCCTAAGAATTCCATCTTCCTAAATACTTATCTGATAATTCACGATTATGTACATCTGCACCTTTAATGTTTGCGCTTAATAATACAGGGCAATCTTTACCAGCTGATTTTAAATAATGATAAACTTCAGCTGTTAACATTTGGGCAATAACATTTCCCGTAATTGTTGATGCTTGAGTAATTTTATTTGTACCATCAAAATCAAGTAATGCATCATGACTTAATGAACAGTTATCAATAACGATATCTGCAACATCAACTAGTTTTTTACCGCTAGGATGTTTTGCTGATACTTCAGCACAGTTTGCTTTAGATACAACTGCAATCACTTTATGTCCTTTTTCTTTAGCCATAAGTGCTGCTTCTACAACAATTCCTTCACATCCAGAATTACTGATGATAATGAACATATCAGTAGGTTCTACACGATATAAGTCCCATAATTTATGAGCCATTTCAGTATTATCATTGAAACCTTCTGCATATAATTCTTTTTCACTAATGACACCGCGAAGTGCTAAATCTTTTGTATTAAATTGGTGAAATGGCATTAAACCGCCAGCACGATACCCCAATTCCATTGAAAATGCTCTACCTTGGTCAATACCGAATAGTTGAATAATTCCATCTGTTTCCATACAATTTGCCATCATAACAGCAGCATTCTTGATAGGTTCTCTTTGTGTTTCTTTAGCTTTTTCAAGATATTGCTTTGCTACTTGGAAAAAATCTTTAGTTGTGCTCATTCTTATCTCCTTCTAGTTTTGGTAACCCTTACAAAGTTTATTATAACTGGTTTGAACATGAAGTCAATGACAATATACAATATTTTATATTTTGGTTGTATATAAAATAATTGTTTTTTTTCTAATATTTTTAAATATATTTTTTGATCGCTTTTACAACTTCATCAATAGAATCTACATCACAAACAATATCTTTACTTGTTGAAGTATTTTCTACAACTAACTCTTCTTTTATAAAATTTCCTTTAGAAATCAACAGTCCTTTTTTATAAAATGAGAATGATGTATAGCGTAATTCTTCTTTGTTACATAATTTTCTTTTTGGTTTATTTTTAAAGCAAGTTGCTAAATCTGCTGCTTCTTTCTTAGTATCTTCTTTGTATCCAATAACAAACTCAGAACCATTACCAACACAATCCAACATGATAACTAAACGTTCATCAATAGTTTTAGGAAGTGCTTCACGCAACATATAATCACCATTGTGATTTGTACAACCATTGTCAGTTAATACAAACGCAACTTGATTTCTTTGATTATCTTCTAGTTCTTCAGCTAGTTTAAGAGCTGCAACAACGCCCGATGTATTACGATTAAAATTCGTTTTATTCGCTACACCTTTTGTCATAATGAACGAACCGACCATAACAATCATTAAAATCGCAACGATAAATACCGAGTATAATAAATTAGTTTGAAAATCTAATTTTGGAATAAATGAAACTACTAACCATAGTGTTATAAGTGCACCCAATATAGTTGGTGCATAAATTGGAAGGAATGACGATGCAAACGTCGATGGTCCATTGAATGGGTAATACTTCATTGGATTACCATAATTGTGTTGTGGTGTATCGTAATTAACCACAATTAATGTTTTTGCATGACCAACATCACCAACATGTAGATTCATGGATACACCGCCCTTTTTCTTGGCAGCTGCACCATTTACACGATAACCACAAGCTTGAAAATCTTTGCCTATTTCATTTATAAAAGTATTCTTTTGTTGTCTTGAATAACGCTTTGGAAATCCAATGGCATATTTAATAATTAAGTCTTGAGTATTCATTATTTCTTGCCTCCCCAAGGCCATTTAAATGAAGTTGTTTTCATTTCTGCATTCTTTTTTCTGTTTGCTTCTTTTTCAGGCATAATGATATTGAATTGTTTTACAACTGATACCGCTCTAAAACTTTCCATTTGAACATACTCATCACCTGTTAAATGGAGAATTAAATTATCTCCACCTTGTGTTCCTTGACGTACTATCCATTCGATAATGTCATCGTATTTTATTTTCTTACATTCTGTTTCTTTTGATTGAGGATAAATAACTAGAAAGTTATCAAAAAACTCAATTGTTTTTTTATTTGGTATTTTCCATAATACTAATAAAGCAATTGGTAAAATAACTAAACCAAGTATTGCTAAAGACTTTGTTAGAATTAGTAATATCGAAATTACTAAACATGAGATAATCGCAAAATAAGGTTTTGATGTAATTGTTTTTTTAGGAGTTCCTAAATCTTTTACACGTTCAACGTCGATCAATTCAATCAAACTATTTTCCATTGTAATTTCCTTTCGATGTGAATATACAAAATACTATAGATTAATTTTGCATTCATCAATTCTATGCTATAATGATTTCATTCTTAGTTAAGGAGAAATCATTATGTTTATTGTTATTTTTGCTACCGTTATCGGTTGCGTCATGCTTGGTGTTAAGTTCAAAGAATTTAGAGAAAGTAAAGAAGCTCTAACAGGTGCTTTAGATGTTCGTAAATTTGAACACTATTCTTTCTATAAATTTATTCTTGCAATGTATATCGTTTTTGTTCTCATTGGAATTCTAAGTGCCATTTACGGTTTATCAATCAATGATACAAATACTGCAGCTATGGGAATCGTTATTGCTTTACTCTTTGCTGGAGAAGCATTAACTGCTCCATATAAGTATAGTTTATACTACAATGAATCTTGTTTTGTAGCTAAAGGTAAAACCGTTCGCTACAAGAGTATAAAACAGTTTGATAAGATTAAGTATATCCCTTTCGCCTTTGTAAAGGTTGTAACTACAAATGGTGAGAAATATCCTATTTCTCCTAAAGCATTCGATATTATCTATAAAAAGTATGAAGAATGTAAGAAAAAATAATTATCCACACAATTTATAGAAAGAAATACCACCGAAACGGTGGTATTTTTTATAATAAATACTTTCTATAGCTTCGCAATTAAGTCTATGAAGTTTTGAGGTTCATCACTTGGAACCATTTGAGCTGTGAATTTGATTCCTTTGCTGTTTAATTCTCTGAATATTTTGATATCATCTTGAGTAACACAAACTGTATGATACACACGTTGTGATCCTACTTTATTTGACATATTACCTACTGTAATAGCAGTAATTGGAGCACCTAGTGCTATCGCTTTTTCAAGAGTACCTGTATTACGAAGTACAATGAAAACACGTTCTCCTTCATATGCTGTTGGATCATTTAAACGTTCAACCGCACGTTCAATAGATAAAATAGATAATTTAACTGTTGTTGGACAAGCCATTTTAAGTGCCATCTTTTGAATTTCGTCTTGTGCAGCTAGATCATCAATAACCATCAATCTAGAAACATTCAAGTTATTTGTCCAATAAGCTGCTACTTGACCGTGAATAAGACGTTCGTCAATACGAACATTAACAATATTTGCCATAATTTCCTCCTATAAGTTTTATTTCATTCCTTGTGTTTAGTTTAGTATAACCGCTTACAAATTACAAGTTTTTTTTGTACAAAAAACTGAATATTCAATTTACACTTTAAAAATTTGTGTTATTATAAGACTAACAAAGGAGATTATATGATGAGAGGAATATTATTAATTAGCCATGGCTTCTATGCAGAAGCATTCAAAGAATCACTAAAAATGATAGCAGGAAATGTAGAAAATCTATACGCTTGCTGTCTAGAACCAACAGACGGACCAGAAGAATTTAAAGCAAAACTACAAGCTGTAGAACCAACACTTGACGGATACGATAGCGTACTTGTATTCGCTGATTTATTCGGTGGATCGCCATGTAATACTGCTTGCCAATACTTTGTAACGAAAGAAAAATACAGTTTCATTGCTGGTATGAACTTCCCAATGGTGTTAAATGCCCTATTAAGTGAAGATTCTGATTTAGAATCAGTTATTTCACAAGGTCGTGAATCAATCGTTGATGTTCGTGCTTTCATGCAAGCTATGATGTCTTCAGACGAGGACGAATAGAACGTGATAATCAAAGAACAATGGGACTTGCTAAATAACCACCTAAATGAGTGTGTTGAAAACGGGGTATTCCCTGGAGCAAGTTTCGCAATCGTAACTCCCAATGAAACTCGAGTTACTTGTGTTGGTAATCGTCAATTATTACCTACTCCAATTCCTAATGATGAGTCTACAATTTGGGATTTAGCGTCTATTACCAAAGTACTAGTTACGACAAGTTGTATCTTAAAATTAATGGAACAAGGTAAGGTAACACTTAAAACAAGAATTTGTGATGTTCTTACTGAATTTTCACAAACTGAGCTTACAGTACATCACTGCATTACACATTCTTCTGGTTTACCAGCCGATATCACAGGATATAAGAATATGACAAAGGATGAAATGCTTTCTTTTGTAAATCATGTTCAATGTGAGAAAACACCTGGTACAGAAGTAAATTATTCAGATATTAATTTCATTTTACTTGGTCAAGTTATCGAAACTTTAACTGGTAATTTTAAGGAATATGCTAGAGAAAATCTATTTAGACCATTAAATATGTTAAATACAGATTTTACACCCGACTCTTTTGATCTTAATTTATTTGCTGCGTACGAAGACATTCCAGAACGTGGTGGAATAATTAAAGGAGTTGTCCATGATGGTAAAGCTTCTAAGCTAGGTGGTATATCAGGTCATGCTGGTGTGTTTTCTACAATCGATGACCTATCTCACTTCGTTACAATGCTTTTAAATGATGGTTCTTACTTTGGTAGACGTGTATTCAGCCCTACCACTATTGACCTCTTAAAGAAGTGTCAAACAAGCTCTCTTAACGAAAGACGTTCAATCGGTTGGGTTTTATCTGATCCAAATTATTCATTAGGTGATTTCTATAGCGAGCATACTTTATTCCATACTGGTTTTTCCGGTTGTAGTATGTTGATTGATCTTGATCGCCGTGTTGGTTTTGTGTGTACATGCAATCGTGTTCACCCTTCTAGATCAAATACAAAAGTGTTTAAAGAAAGAAACAATATTCACAATTTAGCTTATCAATGTTTTAAAAACAACTAAGAAAGGTTAATAGTGTAAATGATGAATCCAGTATTTCAAACAGTAAAGAGTTTAATTGATGATGTAGAAAGTTCACAACAAGAAGCAATCGAACAAGCTGCAATAGCTTGTGCAAATGCAATAGAAAATGGTGGTATGCTTCAAGCATTCGGCTCAGGACATTCGGAAGCTGGTGCAATGGAAGTCGCACACCGAGCTGGTGGTTTTATTCCTAGTAAAAAATTAGTTGAACCCGCAAGAGGATCTTACGAAGGAATAGAAGGTGTCGGCACTAACTTTATGAAGAAAGTTGATATACGTGAAAATGATGTTGTCTTTATTATTTCTAACTCAGGTAGAAATCCCCTTCCCATTGAAATAGCAATTGGCGCTAAAAATAAAGGTGCCATTGTAATTTGTGTAACTGCGTTAGAAGCTTCAAAGAAATTATCATCCAAACACTCAAGCGGAAAAAACTTATATCAACTTTCCGATATTATTCTTGATAACCGAGTTCCTGAAGGGGATTGCGGTTGTACATTAGAAGGTTATGACTCAGCAATATGTGGTATGTCGATGATTACAACATCTGTAATTATTCAGGCTATTACTTATCGTACAGCTGAAATTTTGATTAGTCGTGGAATTACTCCTCCAATTTATAAATCACAAAACATTGATGGTGGAAGAGAATTCAATGAACAATTGGAAGCGAAATATTTTGATCGATTATACAGAATATAAAAATGAAAACGAACAATTAAGTTGTTCGTTTTTTTTATTTTATATTGTTTCTTTAAATTTATAATTATTTGTTTCATATTTTTTTGCATAGAGTACAAGTATGACTGGAAATAATGAACAGAAGATTACTGAGATTGGTAAATATAATTCTTCAGATAAAATAAATGAACTTAGTACAATCAAAAACATACCGAAACATCTTCCCATTGATAAATAAATTTCTTTTGCGATAACTCGACCACACAAATTTTCATTTGCTTCATATTTTTGAATATTATTCATCATGATAACTTGATATGGATTTGCATACAATGGTGTTGCGAGTGCATTAACTACACCATAATAAATTGCTCCATACATATTTGGAAATATAACTAACGCAATTGTACTAGATGCAATAAGCACAGCCCCTACCCAATAACATTTATATAAATTACCTGTATTCATTTTCTTTGCTAAAATATAGTACGATACAATTGATACAACCGCAAATACTGTGAGTAGTGAACTATACAATCCTCCAGATCCACCAGTTGCATTATAAACTAATAAACCTGCAAGCGTTAAAATTAATGAATCTCTCATTCCGTATAAGAATGTTGTTATCATGCAATAACGCCAACGACTATCATTTGAAATTTTTAAGTTTTTTAATACCGAAAATTTTTGTCGTGAATTGTTCGCTTTGATTTTAAATGCAGCAATACTCATAACTGTATAAACTACAATAACAACTTTGAATATATTCATATAACCATCAACATCAGTAGCAGCCATATCAATCATTATCGTTGCGAAAAGTGGTGCAAATAAATTTGCGATGTTATTAAATATTCCAAGATTACTTACATAGGAAGCTCGTGATTTATCAGTTGATACAATTTGATTCAAACTATTTACGCTTAACCAAAAGAATCCTTCACCAATACCCACTAAAGCCGCAACAACAAATACTAAATTCGGATTACTCTCGAATAAATTATTTGCCGTCAAAACATATACAAGCGATAGGATTGTCACAAACAATCCCATGATTAATGTTTGACTATAATTTTTCCTTTGCGCCCATTTACCCCCTATTGTAAAGAATAGTGGAAATAGACCTATACGAATCATACAATAAATTGTCATCACGACAAGCGAACCTGTATATGCATATAAGTACACATTTACAAACACTGCAGACATTGTATTTCCCAATGTCCATAAACCCGAAATTAGACAAACTAATTTTTCATTTTTACTCATATCATTCACTTTTTTATCCCTTGCTAGAAAATAGTATATCATTACATTATTCTAATGTACATAATTTTGTATATTATTTCTTAACAAAAATAAAAGATAGAAATTTTTTAGTTTTCTATCTCCATAAATTGTTCTAAAGCTTCTTTAACTGAAGTCACAATTGTAGTTGCAGCTGACTTAACTTCGTCTGTTGCGTGATCCATACAGTAACTATTCTTAAAGTTGTAAAACATACTCGCATCATTTTCTGTATCGCCTACAACCCCTACTCTGTAATCTGGTATATTGTACATTTCAGCTAATTCTTTTACACCATTTCCTTTACTACAACCTTTTAAAGTCATATCGATTAAATCTACATCTGATAAAACAATTTCTAACTCATCTTTTAAATATTGTTTTAAAACTGTTTTAATATTTTCAATTTCTTTTGGATTTGCCAAAGCCATGATTTTTGTAACATGATAATTCGGACCTTCTTTATAACGTTCTGCAAATTTTTCCAAGAAGTCTCCATTATGATTTGAATTTTGATCATCAAATGGATAACAATTTGTTGGTACATAGAAAAATCCTTCATCCGCATTCAAAGTTACAGTTACATTCAATTTCTCATCACGTACTATTTCTTGAACTTTTTTCACTAGTTTATTGGGAATAATGTGTTTTCTTTGTCGGTTTTGAATTTTAATTAATGCACCATTATTTCCAACGTAATCAATTTCAAATCCCAAAACTTTTTCAAGTTCTTCTTTGTAATCAATTCCTCTTGCGGTTGCAACAGCGAATACATTCCCCTGTTTCACAAACTCACGTATCGCTTGTTTGTTCTCTTCACTTACACCAACTGAATATTGATCACCTATTTTTAATAGTGTCCCATCCAAGTCTGATACAAAAAGTTTTACTTGCATTCAATAGCCTCGCGTATATGTCCTTTTGCTTCTTCAAGTTTTTTACTAGCTGTATCAAAATCACAATTTAATAAAATCATTGCGATTGCTGTTTTAACTTTTCCATTTGATTCAACTCTTGCTTTTTGAGCTTCTTCTTTTGAGCAACCTGTTGCTTCTACAATTATTTTTTCTGCACGTGCTACAAGTTTCTCATTAGTTTGCATAACGTCAACCATTAAGTTTTGATATACCTTACCGCAACGAACCATTGTTCCTGTAGATATCATATTACAAATCATCTTTTGTGATGTGCCTGATTTTAAACGTGTTGATCCCGTTAATACTTCTGGTCCATTATCAGGTTCAATCGCAACTTGTGCAACTTGTCCAACTTTAGAGTTTTTGTTGCAAGCTACCGCAACGGTTTTACATCCTAATTCATTTGCATATTCCAATGCTCCAATAACATACGGTGTTCTTCCGCTTGCTGCCAATCCGATGACAACATCTTTATTTGTTACATTAATATTCTTTAAATCTTCTACACCTAATTCAGGTTTATCTTCAGCACCTTCGACTGCTTTAATAAACGCTTTTTCTCCCCCTGCAATTAATCCAACTACAAGTTCAGGCGAAACACCAAAAGTTGGTGGGCATTCAACTGAATCTAATAGTCCTAAACGTCCACTAGTTCCTGCTCCTATGTATATAATTCTGCCACCGTTTTCTATTGCGTTAGCACACCATTCAATTGTTTGTGCGACTTGTGGTAATACTTCTTTAACACCTTTTACAACATTTAAATCTTCTTCATTCATAATAGTTACAATTTCGAGTGGAGTTTTACAATCAAGTTCCATTGTTTTTGGGTTACGTGTTTCTGTAGTAAGTTTTGTTAAATCTAGCATAATTTACCTCCGTTTTCATGTATTATATCATATCAATATACATAATTATATACATTGATGTATAATGAACTTAATATCTTACGAGGAGATGATGAAAATGAAATTTGCTAAAAGTATTACAAACATTAATGCCCCATTTCCAATCAAACAATCTGGCTTTATCCAACAGGTTAACCCGATAGAACAAGTACACGATGACTTGCATGCACGAATCCTAGCTTTCGATGATGATAAGATGATTCTTTATCTAGTTTCTTGCGACAACTTAGGGTTTAGAATTAACGTTCAAGATGAAATTGAACATCAACTTAGTTTAAGATCTACAAAACCTTGTCATGTTGTTATTTCATCCACACACACTCACTTTGGTGCAGATCCTCACGATGAAAGATATCAACACTTCTTCATCGACAAAATTGTACAAGCTTGCCTATCATTAGAATATGAAGAATCAAATTTATTAATGTGTTATCAACATGAGAAATTTGATCAAGTAGGACGTAGCCGTATTTCTAATCACATTGCGAATGTCGTTCTTCAAACCTTATCTATTTATAACGGTGAGGAAAGAGTTATAACATTAATTACTCACAATTGTCATCCAACTATATTAAATGGTGATACTCCTTATTTCTCAGCTGAGTACCCAGGTTACGCATTAAAGAAATTGAGCGAAGAACACAAAGATACATTCTTTACTTTCTATCAAGGTGCAAGTGGTGATATCAGTTCAAGATTTACTCGTATTTCTCAAGACTATGCAGGAGTAGAATATTTAGGTTCATTCCTTGTTGATGAAGTAAATGAATTATTAACAAAAGAAAAATCATTTATTCCATTAAATACCATTGATTTTGTATCAAAACAATTACCTCTAGAACATGATTTTACACCTATCGATTTATCACTAATGCCTGCTGATTTAACTGAACGAGAAATAGAAACAATTAACGTGGGTATTAAGGTGCGCGAAAGCTTATTACAAGATACTTCACAATTACCAGAATCTGTTAATATTTCAAGAGTTAAACTCGGAGATATTAAAATTATCTATTCTCCAAATGAATTATTTAGTTATTACACAAAAGCTATTAATGAAGAAGATTCAATGTTAGTTTGTTATTCAAATGGTTATTCACCATATGTTACAGGTATTAATGAAAACTTTGTTACTTATGAGAAGTTCACTGATACATTAACTACTCCAACTAAACACGCATTGTTTGATTTAATTAAAGAACTTTCTGAGAATTAAAAACACTTGATTATTATTCAAGTGTTTTTAATTTCTTTTCCATATAGTATACATCGATATCTAGTGAGGTATCTTTTCTTTTTCTTATCTCAATTGTTTTAAATCCTTGTTTCTTCCAAAATAAATATCCCTTTTCATTTTGAAGCAGAACTCCCAAATGTATTCGATCCATTCCTTTTTCAATTAATAATTTTTCAATTAGCTTATAAAATGTTTCTCCATAATGCTTTCCATGCAGTTCCTGGTGAATCATTAATAACCCAATAAACCCCTGCTTCTTTTCAGGATAATCATAGATGACATCAGCGATTCCAATACATATGTTATCTACAATTGCACCTAACAAAACTTTTTGTTTTATATCTGTATTAGTTGGGTGGCATGTCAGCATTTCTTCTGCATCACTTTCATTTATATCTTCATTTGATAATTTATTATATATTGTATTTGACCGAAGACATGTCATTATGTCTTTTTTATTATCCTTTGTTAAGTATATTAGTTCCATATGATTTCCTCTATGCCTTATATAATATCATAATTGTTTCACGTGGAACAAAAAAAGAAGTAGATATCTACTTC
>NZ_JAVWNC010000041.1:0-20771 GCF_036637135.1 Anaerorhabdus sp.
TTCAAGTTTTATTCTTCGATTACACTTAACCCTGCATTGTGTCCACTAGTGACTGCCCATCCAAATAATGATCCACCATAGTAGATATCTCCTTCAAGACCACCAACAACTTCTCCTGCAGCATATAAACCTTGGATTGGTTCGTTCTTTGAGTTGACAACTTGCATCTTGTCATTGATCTTCAATCCACCCAATGTAGCATAATAGCGTAACCACATTTGAATTGCATAATAAGGACCATCCGTTGTGATTTCACCTTTTAATTCTCGACCATATTCATCTTTACCATTTTTAACACTTGCATCAAATTTTTCTGCCGATGTACTAAGTGATCCTTCAGGTAATGATAAACTTGTCTCTAAATCTGCCAGTGTCTTTCCCTCAATCATAACTGGATTTGATGCACCTGCATTCGCTAACCATTCTTTTACATCATCTTCGCTATAAATTTTACTACCCATCATTCCTTCATTGAATGCATTAAATGCTTCTTCATTTAGGATTAAGTAATTTGCTTTATTCACTTTCATTGCTTGAATTAAGTCGTAGGCATTTCCTTGTTCATTGGTGAAACGCTCTCCATTTTCATTAACTAAGAATGCACCACCTACACCATAAGCTTTCCCCACACCTGGGTTTGTATATTGACCTAATCCACTTGGCATCACAATACTGTTTGGTTGAACATTGATGAATTCCATATTAATTGTAGCAGCATCAACTGCTTCAGCCATTTTTAATCCATCACCTTCAGCTCCTGCAGCTCCTGCGTATACATATTCTGTTTGAATTTCTTCAGGAATCATTTCATCATTATTACCAAAACCACCTGTTGCTAAAATCACTGAATCTGCATGAATTGTATATTCTTTACCTTTTGCTGTAGCTTTAATACCTTTCACTACATTATCTTCAACAATAAGTTCAGTTCCTTTTGTACCTAAGTAAAGTGTTCCACCACCTTCAGTGAATGAGTTAGTTAAACTTGTTACAACACCAGCTCCACGCCCTTCAGCAGAGTATGTTCTTCCTCCACCTTCAGTTCGTACATAAGGTACATTT
Source organism: Anaerorhabdus sp. (assembly GCF_036637135.1). Lineage (GTDB taxonomy): Bacteria > Bacillota_I > Bacilli_A > Erysipelotrichales > Erysipelotrichaceae > Anaerorhabdus. The sequence continues at coordinate 1,063 of NZ_JAVWNC010000041.1, forward strand.
GCACCATCTTCACTTACGATCCAATCAAATGCTGCTCCTACTGTATTCACAAAGATATCGAGAGTTGCTTCATCATTGTAGTTATGACCATTCTTCATCATATCTGCTTTTAATGATTCAGGTGAATCTTCATATCCATCTTCTTCTTGCCATTTACTACCGGTTGCAGTTGTTCCAGCACCAGCCATTGCAGATGCTCCTCCTGCGATACTCATTTTTTCTACTAATATAACTTTCTTACCTTGTTGTTGAGTTGTTAATGCCGCAGATAACCCTGCAACACCACCACCTACGACAACAACATCTGTAGTTTCTTCAACTTGTTCTACTTCAGTACTACCACTTGCAGTTGAAAATTTAGAAAAATCAGCACCAGCTTGAGTCATTGCATCTTTTAATGCTGCCTTGAATCCTTCTGATGTAATTGTAGCCCCTGATACAACATCAACTTCAATTGTTTGATCTTTAACTGCTTGATCAACTAAATTAGGAAGTGCTGCTTTACCAATACCCTCTGTTTCGTTTTCATCTGTTACTTCAATGGATTTAATACTAGAGCTGTCAACAGTTACCGCAATTGTAATATCACCATGATAACCTGCTGCTGAGGCAGTATAAGTACCTGCCTTCATAGAACCTTCATTTGATGCAGGTGTACTACATCCTGCAATTAATAACAATGAAAGTACTAATGAAATAATTTTTTTCATGTCATCCCTCCGTTGTAGACGACCGGTCTACTTTTAATATGATAAGACAATTCACTTGTTAATTCAAGCACAAGTTATGAAAAACGAAAAAAAAGCTAGATTAATATCTAGCTCTTCACATTAACGTTTACCTGAATCGTAGATTTCTCCAGCTGCCTTAGGTCCAACTGCTTTACCGCTAAACACGATAAGTGCAATGATTGTAAATACATAAGGAATACAAGCGAAGAATTCTGATGGTAATTGATTTAACACTGGTATCATACTTGCGTATACACCAAGTGCTGATGAGAAACCAAAGAAGATTGCAGCGCCTAGAACTCCAAATGGATTCCACTTACCAAAAATCAATGCAGCGATTGAGATAAACCCAACCCCATGAATTGAAGCAATTGTATATTGAACACCCGATGTAAGAACCATTACTGCTCCTGCAAGTCCACCAAGACATCCTGATAGAATAACTCCTGCATATCTCATTTTATAAACATTAATACCCATTGAAGCACTTGCTTGAGGATTTTCACCACAAGAACGTAGTCTTAATCCAAATGGTGTTTTGAATACGACGAAGTATACAATGAATACTAACAAGATTGCTAAGAAAATTGTTGGATAAATATTTTTGAACATCATGTCACCTAAAATAGGAATATCAGATAAGATTGGAACTTCCTTAACTTTTGAAATACCTTTTGAAAATGATTGAGTTCTTTGTTGATTAAATATAATTTGACATAAATAAATTGTAATCCCACCTGCAAGTAAGTTTAATGCTGTACCTGCAATGGTGTGGTCAGCTTTGAAATTGATTGTAGATACTGCAAGAAGAAGCGAATATAAAGCTCCTGCAATAACACCTGCAACTAAACCAATCCAACCTGCATATTGACCTAATGCTGGGTTTGCTTCAAGAAGAACACATACTGTAGCTCCTGCGAATCCTCCCACCATCATAATACCTTCAAGTGCGATATTTACAATACCAGAACGTTCAGAGAATAATCCACCAAGCGCACAAATGATAATTGGTGCTGCAATCATTAGCACTGATGGGAACATCGAAATAATTAAACTCATTTCGCTTCACCTCCTTGCGTTTGCAAATCTTGTTTTTTCTTTTTCTTACGTGTTGTAAATTTAAGCAAGTAATATTGAATTGCATACTGTAATGCTACGAAGAATACGATAGAACTTGAAATAATATCTCCAATTTCTTTTGGAACACCATATGTTTGAAGTAATGGTTGAGCCACTTTTAATAAACCGAATAACATACCAGCAAGTGTTACACCGATGGCAGTACATCCACCAACTAACGCAACCGCAATACCATCAAATCCATAGTTATCCATCGCAACCATTACACGTCCATAACCGAATGTACCTTGTACAACGATAGCACCTGCAATACCCGCAAGGAAACCTGAAATCATAATTGATAAGATAATACTCTTATTTACTTTGATACCTGCATAACGTGCACCTTCTTTATTAAAACCTGTTGCGCGTAATGAATAACCAAAGGAAGTTTTTTCAATGATAAACCAGAACAACACGACTGCAATAATCACAATGATAAATCCCCAGTGGAAACGACTATTATTAGTTAATTGTCTAAAGAATTCACTTCCTAACATTGTGTTTTCAGGGATATTCACTGTTCTTTGTGCAGTAGATCCTGGTAATGCACGTAGGAAGTAGTTAGCACCATACAATGCTGTATAGTTTAACATGATTCCAGTAACAACTTCTGAAATATTAAATTTAGATTTTAATAAACCTGGAACGAATGCCCACAATGCTCCAGCTATACCTCCTGCAAGAATACATACAGTTGCAGCTGCAATACTTGGCATTGGTACTAAGATTGCTACCATACAACTTACTAAACTACCAACGATAACTTGTCCTTCACATCCGATATTGAACATACCTGTACGATATGCAAAACTTACAGATAAACCAGTTAAAATAATTGGCATTGTACTTACTAAGAATTCCCCAGGATAACGTAAATTGACTGCAGAACCAGCTTTCAACATATCATATCCTGTTAAACCTTTAATTAATCCAGCAAATAGTGTTGCGATGTCTTTACCTGAAACAAGCAAAATTATCATCCCAACAATAATACCTAAGCCAACTGCAATTAATGGGATTAAGATTTTTTCATTCTTCTTACTCATGATCACTTACCCCCTCAATTTTAGAACCAGCCATCATTAAACCAAGTTGTTTTTCATCAGTATCTTTTGCTTTAACTAAACCCGTAATTCCACCATTATACATAACAGCAATACGGTCACTTAAACCTAGAATTTCATCTAATTCAAACGAAACAAGTAATACCGCTTTTCCTGCATTTCTTTCACTTACAATACGACCATGAATATATTCAATAGCACCAACATCTAATCCACGAGTTGGTTGAACAACAATTAATAAATCTGGGCTACGGTCAATCTCACGAGCTATAATTGCTTTTTGTTGATTTCCACCTGACATTGAACGCGTAATCGTTTCTTTACCTTGTCCGCTACGTACGTCAAATTCATTAATTAGTTTATCTGCATATTGATCAATTTTATCAAAACTTAAAATACCATTTTTACTAAATTGTTCAGAATTATATCCATGAATTATAAAGTTTTCTTTTAGTTTGAAATCAAGAATTAAACCATGTTTATGACGATCTTCTGGAACATGCCCAATACCTGAATCAATACGCTTCTTGATTGAGAAATTTGTAACATCATTACCATTGAGTATCAATGATCCTGATGTAATTGAAGTAAGTCCAGTTATTGCTTCAACAAGTTCTGATTGGCCATTTCCATCAATTCCCGCAATACCAACTATTTCCCCAGCACTTACAGATAATGTGAAGTTTTCAACAGCACGAGTACCTCGTGAGTTCTTTACACATAAATCTTTAATTTCTAGAACTTTATTACCCAATTGAATTTCTGGTTTATGTATTTTGAAGTCTACTTCACGACCAACCATTAGTTCAGCCATTTCTTTTTCAGAAGTCTTAGCAACCTCTACTTCAGCAATCCATTTACCCCTTCTCAATACTGTACATTTATCCGCAACTGCTTTAATTTCTTTTAACTTATGCGTAATTAAAATAATTGTTTTCCCTTCGGCTGCTAAACTCTTCATGATTGCAATTAACTCTTCAATTTCTTGTGGAGTTAATACTGCTGTTGGTTCATCAAAAATTAATATATCTGCATTGCGATATAACATTTTTAAAATTTCCACACGTTGTTGCATACCTACAGTTATATCTTCAATCTTTTGAGACGGATTAATATCAAACCCATATTTCTTAGAAAGATCATCAATACGTTTAGAAGTTGTTTTAGTATCAACTGTTCCAAATCTAGTTTTAGGTTCACTTCCTAAAATAATATTTTCTGTAACTGTAAAATTATGGACCAACTTAAAGTGTTGGTGAACCATCCCAATCCCCAAATCGTTTGCAACGTTTGGATTGGTAATTTTCACTTCATTACCATTGACTTTTATGATACCTTCAGTCGGCTCATACAATCCAAACAGAATAGACATCAAGGTAGATTTACCTGCGCCATTCTCCCCCAATAAAGCATGTATAGTTCCACGCTCAACTCTCAATGTAACATTGTCGTTTGCGCGTATACCTGGGAAGTCTTTGGTTATGTTTAGCATTTCAATAGCATAATCCATTTGATACCCCTTACTAGTAAGCTAACCGCTTACAAACCTACGATAATTATACCATTAATTTATTATTTTTTAAAAAAAATTCATAAAAAAAGATACTCTTTCGAGTACCTTTTTGAAACTTAACTATTTGTTTGCAGCTCCGTTTGCAATTGTAGGAGTAGCACTTACTTCGATTTCTCCACCTTTAATCTTAGCAGCATATTCACCGATAGCAGCGATTGTTTCATCACTTAAATTACGTCCAGCAGTTAGTTCAGCACCAACTCCTTCGTTTTCAAGATTGAATACAACTGTTCCACCTTTGAATGTTCCATCAAGAATAGCTTGTGCAGCTGTTTTTGTAGAAATATCAACACGTTTAATCATTGAAGTTAAGATAATGTTCTTTCCATCAACTTCGCCGTCGTTATATTGGTCTTTATCAACACCAATAGCCCAAACGTCTCCACGTTCTTTAGCTTCTTTAATAACTCCATTACCAGCAGCTCCAGCAGCTTGGTAAATTACTGTAGCACCAGCGTCATATTGTTTAACAGCTAATGCTTGACCTTTTGAATCATCACTGAATGAATCAGCATAGTCAACATAAATTGTAGCATCTGGGTTAGCAGCTAATACACCTTGTTCGTAACCAGCTTGGAATGCTCCAATTAGGTCACCTTCCATACCACCAACGAATCCAACTGTGTTAGAACCATTAGCTTTTGCTTCAAGACCTGCAGCAACACCAACTAGGTATGAACCTTGTTCAGCATTGTAAACAGCACTCATTACATTTTCTCCAGCAGAAACTGAATCGATGAATAAGAAGTTTTTGTCAGGATAGTTAGCAGAAACTGTATCGATAGCTTCTTGGAATAAGTATCCTACTGCGATAACTAAATCAAATCCTTCATCAGCGAAAGTTGATAAGTTAGGAATATAATCTGCATCTGAAGTTGATTGTAAGTAATCAATACATTCACCTTTTTCAGTTGAGAATCCATTTTCTTCAGCGTAAGCAACTAGACCTTCCCATGCTGATTGGTTGAATGATTTGTCATCAACTCCACCAGTATCTGTTACTAAACCGATTTTAACTGGACAAGTTGTTGCAGTTTGTCCTCCGTCTGCTTCTGGTGTTGGTGTTGCTTCTGCAGGTTTGCTTGAACATCCTGCAATCATAGCACCAGTCAAAAGAAGAACTAAAGCACTTTTTAATACTTTTTTCATTTCTTTTCCTCCGTTTTTGGCTTTTTTTGCCTATAAAAATATTAACCTTTATGGTATCAATTGTCAAATAAACACAGGTGAATTCATGAAAAGATGCTGCGCTTTTTTCATGTAAATATTTATTTTTTCTTACAATATCTTAAATTGAATGAACATCATTATCATTAATGTTTAAACACTTTTTTGATACTATGTGAAACCAAAAGAAAAGACAACCGAAGTTGTCTTATTTGTTAATTCTACGATCAAGGGCTGATGATAAATCACGAGCACCTTTACCAAAAACTGAAACATTATTAAGTGATTGTTTCCCTTTATCTAATTTTTCTAGTTCACTTCGCTTAACAAGGTATCCTGTTACACGAACAACATCGTTGTTTGCAAGGTAACCAGAGAAATATCTCATACCATTGTTTAATGCACCACGAATAACATCAACAAGTGCTTCTGGTGTCTTTGTCCAAGTTTCTTCAAACTTGAAGATATCACCTACTCCTGTAGGGAAATATTTATGGAACATACATGCATGTTTAATTTGTTCAATCATTTCAGGTTCAGAACCAACAGGAATACGAACTCCTGGTGAATTCTCTCTACCATCACTGTCAATACCAACTTGAGCATGCAAACGATAACGATGATCAAATGCTGCTGCATATTTAGCTTTGTGTTTTGCAACTAAACCTTCAAGTTTATCCATAATCTTTTGACCTAATTTATCGGCTTCTGGGTTATTACCATATCCTTTAGTAGGGTCCTTGATTTTAAGTAGATTGTTTACACATTCTGCAAGTCCAACCATACCAACCATTCCAGTAAAGTTATCAAGTTGTACAAAACCTTCTGTTACTAAGAAATTAGCTTTAAAGAAGTTACTTGTTTCAACGATGAACTTAATTCGGTCATCCATGTTCTTCAAAATTAATTTTGTATAGAAAGGAAGAGTTTCCTTTAAGAACTGTTCAGGCGATTTAGCCTTCTTTGACATTTCATACATTCTTAAGCGAGGAAGAGTAAATCCACCCCCACCAATTTTAAGGCCGTTATAACATGAAGCTATTGCGAAATCTTTACCCCAATCTTTTGCATACATTCTATAATTTGCGAATGATGGCTTAGCTGTTTTCATCATACATTTAGCACATAAAACAGCAAACTCTTCACTCGTTAATTTTGGATCATATTTTAATGTTAAGTTTGGTATTGCAAGTTGCATTTCCTCTGTTAGTTCAAGAATTATTCGTCCTGTTTGGGTATCTTTAGGACCAATATCCGCATGCACAAATGAATCCGTAAGTGTACGGTCGATATGTGTTAAGAAAAGTCGTAAACATTTCTTCGCTTCTGCACGATCCATCTTTTTTACAAATGGTTCAAGTAAAATATCTAAATCGCCAAGATATACTGGGAATGTTGTGATTGATGGAACGTGTTTGTACATAATAAGCAAACTGTTGCATGCTTCCCATAAATCCTTAGGTTTAGGTAATCCTAAAAACTCACTACCCTTTTTCATAAGTATCGAGTAATCAGGACAAATATATCGTGGTCTAAATGGAGCATTACCTTCTCCTAAATCACAAATAATCGCATCTTTTTTTGCTTTTTTAAGTTCTGGGCTAAGTACAATCGTGTGATCTGTATTTTCCCCCAGTTTCGCTAATTGCACTAATTGTTGATTGTAAGTTAAAGTTGGGTCAGTAATAATCTTTAAAGCATCACTCATACGTTAATCCTCCTTCTTGATATAAACATCTCTTGGTTTTGAACCTTGTGCAGGACCAATAATGCCTCTTTCTTCTAATAAGTCAATCATTCTTGCAGCTCTATTATAACCAATTCCAAATCGACGTTGTAATAATGATGTTGATGCCTTTTGAGCATCTATGACATATTCCTTAACTTCATCATACATCGGATCGTCTTCTATTTTCAATACAGAAGTTGATTCATTGTTGTCAACACCTTCTAATCGAATGAATGCATCTTCATAATGTGGAATATCTTGACTTGAACAATATTCAGCAATTTTATGAACTTCATCATCTGTTACATAGACACCTTGTAGACGGATTGCACTAGGTTCTCCAATAGGAAGATACAACATATCCCCATTACCTAGCAAGCGTTCTGCTCCAATATGATCTAAAATTGTTCTTGAATCGATACCACTTGATACACTGAATGCTATACGTGATGGAATATTTGCCTTAATTATTCCTGTAATTACATCTGTACTTGGTCTTTGTGTTGCAACAATTAAATGAATACCTGCAGCACGTGCAAGTTGCGTAATACGTTGAATACTCATTTCAACTTCTTTACCTGCAATTGCCATTAAGTCAGCTAATTCATCAATTATAACTACGATATAAGGCATCGGTTGTAGTTTTTCATCTGGGAAACTCTTAATCTTTTCATTATACGTATCAATATTACGTACTTGCGTACGAGAGAAGATTTCATATCTTTCTTCCATCATTAGGACAACAACCTTTAACGCTCTTGACGCTTCAGCTGCATCACTAATTACTGGACCAATTAAATGTGGAATCTTTTGATATGGTGTAAATTCTACTTTCTTTGGATCAATTAATAGAAGTTTTACTTCATCCGGAGTAGTTCTTAATAAGAACGAAGTAATAATTGTATTCATACAAACTGATTTACCAGATCCTGTTGCTCCCGCAATTAATAAGTGAGGCATTTTATGAAGATTACAATAAACTGGCTTACCCATTAAATCTTTCCCTAATACAAATAAAGTTTTCACATCTTTTAATTCATTAGGTACAGTCTTAATCAGTTCAATCATTTTTACCGCAGTAGGTTCTACGTTTGGTATTTCAATTCCTACAGCATTACGTCCTGGAATTGGAGCTTCAATACGAATATCGCGAGCAGCTAATTCCATTTTTATATTATCTGAAACACTATTAATTTTACTTACTTTTACATTTGATTCTGGTTTAACTTCAAACTTTGTAACTGCAGGTCCAATATGAGTTGCGATAAGTTCTGCCTCGATATCAAAGTTTCCTAATATTTCTATTAAACGTGCTCCCTTTTCATTTGCAGCAACTTGATTCAAATTGCTACGTTGGCGAGGACCAAGAGGTTGAAGTAAATTCAGTGGCGGTAAGCGATATGGTTTACCACTACGCATTTGGCGTTCTGGTTGTGGTGTTGTAATTTCGTAATTTGCAGTAACTTTCTTTTCTTCGTGTTCCTGTACAACTTCGTTATCTTTTTTCACAACATCAACAAAAATTGATTTTTTTTGTTTTGGATCAAGTTTACCTATCATTTTAGGTTGAGGAAATATTTCTTCTTCGCTTGCTTCTTCCTCTTCAACATATTCATATTCCTCTTCATATTCTTCCCCATCCTCACGCCAAGCATTCTTTAATTCAAAGAATCCTTTTAATGAAGCTAGAGCCTCTTTAAAGCTATCTAGTGACAAGATTAATATGAGAGATAAAATGACTAGCGCTATAGATAAAATCCACGTACCTTCCTTAGCAATCAACACAGAGGTAATTGAATAAAGCAATGCACCAATCAATCCACCATAAGCTGATATAGTAGGTACTTCCTTAAAATATTCAGGTGTATTTGCAGCAAATGTTTTTAAAACATCAAATCCAACAAGATCAGAACCCACTAACGTAGCTGACCACAACAAGATGGCAAAAAGAATACATAACGATGCAATGATTGTTTTTGCATTTACGTATCCTTTTTTTCTATGAGTTAAAATCAATGTCGCTAAAATAATTCCAATTATACAAGCGGCATAATAGAAATCACCAAACAAATACCGAACCACATTGTTTAAAAATAATCCAACGATACCAAACTTAAACAATGCAATACATAAAACAACAATGAGTGCAGTACTAATTACATACATGTACAACTCTTGGTCTTTCGGCTCTTGTTTTTTCTTTTTCTTTTTTGCCTTAGCCATTGTATATCCTCCTTATTTATTCTTGAGTATTAATTTCCACAATTGCAGGTAAAATCATAGGTTTCTTACCTGTTTCTTTCATTACATATTTACTAATACGATCACGTGCATCCATACGACATGATGTATTCTCGTAACGTTTTTCTTTCACTGCATCTTTAATACAATTTTCAAGAATATTTCCAACTTCTTTCATGATGTAATCTGCTTCTTTCAAATAGATAACTCCTCTACTTTGAATATCAGGTCCACCAATAACTTCTTTTGTCTTGTGGTTAATAACAATACCAACTACGATTGCTCCATCTGTGGATAGAGTTTCTCTATCCTTTAAGACCATTCCTGTAGCATCTAGATTATCTTTACCATCTACAAATACATCTTCTAATTTAATAAAATCACTACTCTTTGATAAACGTCCATCTTGGAATAAAGCAATTTGTCCATTATCAAGTACAAGTATTTTATCTGCAGTATAACCCATATCAAGCGCAATATTTGCGTTTGTAACAAGTTGGCGATATTCACCTTTAACTGGAATATAATATTTTGGACGTAACAAATACATCATCATCTTCAAATCTTCTATTGAAGCATGCATTGAGAACATACGTTTCGCATCAACTGCACAAACACGTGCTCCCTCTTTGTATAAGTCATTTTCCATTTTAGTCGCTTCACGTTCAGTTCCTGGAACTGCAGGTGAGGCAATAATGATTGTATCTGATGTTTTGAACTCAAGCATATCATCTTCTTTAATCGCAATCTTATGCACACGTTTAAAGATGTTTGCACCATCACCAGAAATTAACACCACAACATTTTGCATGTCTTGTGTAAATTTTGATTTAGGTAATTCCAACCCTGCTGGAATATGATAATAACCTAGTTTTTCAACATCTTTTAATAATTCTCTTAATGTATCATCATAGAATAAAATCTTACGATCATATTTATTCGCAAGTTCAATAACTTCAATAATGCGATATAAATTTTGATGATACATTGTGATAATAATTCTACCTTCTGCATCCTCAAAATAATTCTCAATTAATGATGTTATACGATGATGTGGCGCAGAGTGTCCAACACGTGTTGAACCTACAGATTCTGCAAGTAAAGCTAAAACGCCTTTCTTACTTAAATCAGTAAATTGCGTAATATCAGTTCTAAATGCTTCATTTTGTGTATCATAGTCTATGATAAATTCTGATGTATACACAACATATCCTTTGGATGTTTCAATTGCCAACCCAAAACCATCTGCGATGGATTGAGTAACACCAAAAGTTCTACAGTTAATACCATTAATTTCAAATGATGAATTTCTTTGAATGCGGTGAATTTCAGCTTTTTGAATTCCTTCTTTTTTAAATCTCTTTTCCAATATTTCTGCAGTCAATGGTGCAGTATAAATTGGAACACGAATTTGTTTTACCAAATTTGGTAATGCTGCCATAACATCGTCATGACCATGTGAAATAAAGATTGCTTTAACACGATCCTTATTTTCTATTAAGTACTTGAAATCAGGAATAATCATTTCAATTCCTAATTGTCCATTTTCGGGATATTTTAGTCCAGCTTCGATAACGAAAATTGAATCGTTAACTTCAACACAGTACATATTTTTCCCGTCTTCATCTAATCCCCCAAGGGCAAAGATTTTTACAGTATCCATTATAATTTTCTCCTTTTAAACCTTTCATAAATTATACTTCAAAAGACTTTTCAATACAACGAAAAGCCCTCTTTTCAATTTATTCTTCGATGGCTTCTCCATTTAAAGACCAGCTCTTTACATCAACAATCTTAACACGAACAATATCTCCTTCGTGTATATTTTTACCCGTAAAGTTAATTAACTTATTCTCTTCACTATATCCGCTAAAAACTTGATCATTCCTTTTACTTAGTCCGTCAACTAATACTTTTACTTCTTTATTTAAATATTTTTGGTTATTCATATTTGAATATAGTCCAATTTTTTCATTTAGACGTTGTAGTCTTTCGGATTTTACATCCATCGGAACATTATCCACCATCTTTGCAGCAGGTGTTCCCTCTCTTGCAGAGTAAATGAATGTATATGCTAAATCATACTTACAATAATCAACCATATCCAATGTATCTTGAAATTGTTCTTCAGTTTCATTTGGAAACCCAACAATAATATCAGTTGAGAAAGTACAATTTGGAATCTTGGCAATAATACGATCATACAATGCTTTATATTCTTCGCTTGTATAGCGTCTACCCATAATTTTCAACATATCACTGTTTCCTGATTGAACAGGCAAATGAATTGCAGGCATGATGTTATCATGTTTGGCAATGACATCAATCATATCATCACTAAAGTCCCAAGGATGTGATGTAGTAAAACGTACACGAGGTATACCAATTTTCGCTACTTCATCTAACAAATGCGCAAATCCTGCTTCAAGACCTAAATCTTTTCCATAAGCATTTACATTTTGTCCTAAAAGCGTTACTTCTTTATAACCTTGATCCTTTAACTCTTGAATCTCTACTAAAATATCATCCATTAGACGACTTCTTTCCTTACCACGAGTATAAGGAACAATACAATAAGTACAAAATTTGTCACAACCATACATGATATTTACCCATGCTTTATGTTGCCCAAAACGTTTTACAGGTAAGTTTTCAATTACTTCACCTTCTTTTGAGTAAACTTCTACAGTTCTTTCTTTACTCATCATCGTTTGGTATAAAAGTTCTGGTAAACGATGAATGTTATGCGTACCAAAGATTAAATCCACTTGTGGATATTTCTTTAGTAACAATTGTACAATTTCTTCCTCTTGTGCCATACAACCACATAAGCCAAAGAGTAAATCTGGATTGTTCGTTTTTAACTTTTTCAACATTCCTAATTCACCTAATACTTTATCTTCAGCATTTTTTCTTATTGCACAAGTATTCAAAAGAATGAAATCTGCATCTTCTTCTTGGTCAGTTTGTGTAAATCCCATCGCAGTTAAAATTCCAACGATTGTTTCTGAGTCACGTTCATTCGCTTGGCAACCATAAGTTCTTAAATAAAACTTACGTCCTACTCCTAAGTTCTTTGTAGGTTCTGGCAACTTAAAAAGCGTGTGCTCAATTTTCACCGCTTCTCTAGTCCTTATTTTTGCGTCTTTGAAAGACGGTAATTGATAATTTCCTTTAGGCATTGTTCTGTTTCTCCTAGTCTTAAAAATACTTATGAAGTATAGCATTTTTTACTATTTTAATCAAATATCAAATGGGATAATCTCAATCGCAATCAGTTGATATATCAGCATAATAAAAACCAGATTTCTCTGGTTTTTAGAGTGTTTTATTGAGAAATTGCTGACACAGGACATGTTCCTACACATGCACCGCAATCGATACAAGTTCCACCATCACATTCAGCTTTTCCTTCTGCATCTAAACTTAAAGCTGAAACTGGACATGTTCCTACACATGCACCACATCCGATACAAGTATCTTTATTAACTGTAACTGCCATTTGAATTACCTCCTTTTTAACTGAATAAATTATACCACAAGAAAATTGATTTGTTACACAAATCATGAAAGAACCTTTATGAAATTCCCGAATTCCGCTCTCATAGAATTTGTTTCCAATAAACTCAATGCTCTTCTATGCTACCAAGTAGTTATTAATGAAGGGTAAATTCATTAACGTAGTTTTTAGATTCCTGCTTCAAGTTCATCAAAGTCTAAATCCATCATCTAACAGTGGTGGTGTTCAAAGCTTTATTGAAGACTCGCTTCATCTGTTTCCAAGAAGACGCAAAGTATTGACACTCTCTTGGTATTCTTTTTTGATATCCCCTTGATCGTCTTGCGATAATCATCGTTGCTCTTTGATGGATGGAAGCCCATATTCTCTTGTTACTTTAATCGTAGAGAACTTTCTTATAAGATGAAAAAGTAACTCTCTCACTAATAAAAAGAAACTAACACAGGTTTTACATGCGGTTAGTTTCTTTTGTTGCGACCTATAAAAATTTATAGAGCTTTTTTCTTTTTATTATAAACGATGATTCCTGCTGAACCCAATACAACAACACCTAACAATAGATAAAGATAGGTATTATTTTGTTTTGTTTCAACTTTATTCTCAACATAAATCAAAGCATAAGTAGAAAATAACTCAGTTTCGAATGTAAATTCATTCGTGACAGGATCATAGATTCCTTCTATGATATCAACTTTCCCATCATGCACCCGAACAATTTTATAGGTTCTTGGTGCATCATCCTCACCTTGAATCATTGTTTCAGGTATTTGGATAGACACTTTTACTTTACCATTTGGATTTGTAACTTTAACTGGATCTTCATTATCTAATTGTTTAAATAATGATATATCTAAATAAATACCAACAGTTTCTTCTCCTAGTGTTTCTTCGATCTTTTTCTTATCTTCTTCGTTGATTGTATTTTCAATATCTGTAATTTCAAGGAAAATCTTCGCATCGCTTCCTTTTTGAATCAATTCTATTTCAGCTTGACTAAATACAATTTTTTCTAGTTCTGTAATATCATTATTGATTTTTGTTTTAGGAGCGCCATCATTCATAACAATTTCAGCATGACTCTTATTTTCTTCAACGATTGGTGAAGGTGTTGGTGTTAAAGTTGGTTTCGGAGTTGGTTTTATAGTTGGTTTTGGTGTAGTTGTTGGAGTAGGAGTAGGAATTGGCGTTGGTTTATCTTCTACAACTGGTGGATTTGTTGGTTTCGGAGTTGGGATAACAATTTCTTCACTGTTCGCACCACCGATACCAATTAAAATAGAATATGTTTTCGTTTCACCTGCTGCGATCGTTTGATTTTGCCAAGAATATCCCATTGCAGCGTCGTATTTACTACCCGCAGAGTTTCCATTTTTGTCTATTTCTATTTTAGAGTTTGGGAGGAATGCCCAATCTTCATTGTAATTATCATACCCACTATATTTACCATACCAATAATCGGTAACACTAGTCACACCAGTTACATTTTTTCCAAAGAAATTAAATTGCGCATATTCTTCTGCAGCATTTTTATCTTCATCGGCGGAAGAAATCATTTTAAAACCAGTATTCCCATCAAAAGGTGTTATTTTGGCTTTATCATCTTTCCCAATTTGAACATCCGCTGCACTTCCTAAGGCATATTTAAAATCAGTTGTCCCCTTGTTTTTAATTGTATAAGTAATTTTAATCAATTTTCCTTCATTCACAATGTCCAAATTTATAGCGCTTGTAATATCAGTTGTAGAAATCTTAGTTTCATCACCTGATGCATCCAATTGATATAGTTCATCTTGTTCATCTTTTATATAAGTATTATATCCATTGTTATGATAGGTAGTCGCTTTCCATTTTTCATCAAATTTACCTATGATATCAAATGAAGTCGTTGTAAGTTTATATGCCATTAAACTTGAGCTATCTGTTATATATCCTATTGGACTTGCTAATTTTTTTTGACCCCAAGCTTTTACCTTATTGGTGGTAGAATTAATCTTAACAACTTGTATAAATCCTTCAGTTCCATACGGTTGAATTGGTTTATCATTAGCATATTGTATCCAATTACTAGGATTTAAAATTGAATCATATGCCGGTTTATTACTCGATTCATCATTTTGTGATACTTTATAAAAATAAAGATAATCACTTTCTATCGCTGGTAGTAGTTCAAGAAACAAGGATGATTTTTTTTGGTCGACTTTGTATCTAAATTGGATATTAATCTCTTCTAAAACCTTGGGTTTCAATGCTTCTTCAATTGAAGCTTGTCCCCAAGCGATTACTTTACTTTCTACTGCTTCTACTTTGATAACTTGAACATACTTATTATTTCCATATCCTGTCAAGAGTGTATCTGCGGTTAATTCTGTTGTCCCATTATATACAGAATCAAAAGCAGGTTGAGTCGCTGATTTATCTTCAGTCGTTAACTCGTAATAATATGCATATCCTTCCTCAACTAATTGTGCTTTAAGCAATGGTGTTACTACTCCATCTTTTTCTGAGGATTCAACAACGACTGTTAAGGAACCCATTTCAGTCGATTTGTTCATTGAAAAGTTAGATATAGTTGTTTTCGAGAATCCTGAAGATTCTTCAGACATTCCATTATTAGGTTCAACATCAATTTCTTCTAAGTCTTTCAAACTCATTGCTTCTTCAATTGAGGCTTGTCCCCAAGCAATAACTTTACGTTCTACTGCATCTACTTTGATAACTTGAACATACTTATTCTCTCCACATCCTGTCAAGAATGTATCTGCGGTTAATTCTGTTGTCCCATTATATACAGAATCAAAAGCAGGTTGAGTCGCTGATTTATCTTCAGTCGTTAACTCGTAATAATATGCATATCCTTCCTCAACTAATTGTGCTTTAAGCAATGGTGTTACTACTCCATCTTTTTCCGAGGATTCAACAACGACTGTTAAGGAACCCATTTCAGTCGATTTGTCTGTTGAATAAACAGGTACGGTTGTTATCATTAATAAAATAGATAGCATGAAACACATTAATATTTTTTTCATTTTCTCCCCTTTTAAGAATTTACTTAATGTTTTCTTTTAATAAATAATATCACACATTTATATATTTTAAATACTAATTAATGCCATATCTTAAAATAAAATCTGAATAGTTACACTAAATAAGCCATTAGTTTATATCAAGCTTAAAACTGATGAATTCGGCTTAATTATCTAAAAAAAACTTTTTTCACAAAAAAAGACAAAATCGCAATGATTTTGTCTCTTCACTTTGCTTAACCCTTACAAAAGCCTAGAATACTAATTTGTAGGTCGAATTTGAATACGCTTAATTTCAGTAGCCTTTTTTGTGTTTTCATCAATATCAATGACAACACCACACAACAAGCCTTCTCCCTTTGCAGGAGTATAATGAGTAAATTCACCATGTACTACATGAGAAATTACTTCTTCTTTATCTCTTCCAAGTATACTATCATAAGCACCACACATTCCTACATCTGTAATATATGCACTACCTTCAATAACACACTCATCAGCTGTTTGAACATGTGTATGTGTACCAACAACGACTTGAACACAATCACGATAATTGTGCCAGAATGTTTGTTTCTCTGCTGTTGCTTCAGCATGTAAATCAACAAAGTAAATATCTGCATCTACATCTTGTAATATTTTATCCATACACTCATAAGGTGTTTTTTCAACACGATCTAAGAAGATAACCCCACAAAGATTAATAATCGCAACCTTGAGTCCACATACCTCTTTAACTACTACACTTTTACCTATATCCGCTGGTAATAAATTCATTGGACGAACAAGATTTGGACATTCCACCATTGTAGTCAACAACTCACCTTTAGAAAAGGCATGATTACCTAATGTAATCACATCTACCCCAATCTCCATGAATTGACGATAAATGCGGCTGGTAATACCCTTACCATGCGCCGCATTTTCTCCGTTTAATATTGTAATGTCGATCTTTTCATCTTCTTGAATTTGCTTAAGATATTTATTGACGATTGTTCGACCAACCGACCCAACAACATCTCCCAAAAACAAGATTTTCATTATTTCGCTAATTCATTAACTCGTGTTTCACGAATCAATGTAACTTTAATTTGACCAGGATATGTTAATTCTGATTCAATCTTTTCGCGGATATCTCTAGCAATCTTAACCATTTTCACATCATCAACCTTTTCAGGAAGAACCATAACGCGTACTTCTCTACCTGCTTGGATAGCGAAGCAACGGTCAACTCCTTCAAATTGACTTGCAAGTGTTTCTAATTGTTCAAGACGGTTAACATAGTTTTCCATTGACTCATAACGAGCTCCTGGTCTTGCAGCACTTAATGCATCCGCTGCAGCAACTAAGTTAGAAATTAAGCCCGTTGGTTCAACATCACCATGATGTGACTCAATTGAATTAATAACGATTTCATTTTCACCATACTTACGAGCTACCTTAGCACCAAGTTCCATATGTGACCCATCTTGTTCAAAGTCAAGTGCTTTACCAATATCATGTAATAACCCAGCACGTTTCGCTAAAGCTTGGTTTAATCCAAGTTCAGCAGCCATCATGCCACATAAATGAGCTACTTCCATGCTATGTTGTAATACATTTTGACCATAACTATAACGATATTTAAGTCGTCCAATTAAACGAACGATTTCCTTATCAATTTTACCAATTCCAAGTTTAAAGACTGCATCTTCACCTGTTTTTTGAATTGTTTCATTCATTTCTTTTGTTACTTTATTTACTACTTCTTCAATACGTCCTGGTTGAATTCTTCCATCACGAATTAAAGTTTCAAGTGCTAAACGAGCAACTTCTCTACGGATTGGATCAAAACAACTAATCGTAATTGTTTCTGGTGTATCATCAATGATAAGATCAACTCCTGTAATTTGTTCAATTGCACGAATATTACGACCTTCTCTTCCGATGATTCTACCTTTCATTTCTTCACTAGGTAATCCTACAACGGATACTGTACGTTCAATTGTTTCCTCTTGAGCATATCTTTGGATAGCAAGGGCAATGATATTCTTCGCTTTTTCAGATGCTTTAGATTTAGCATCATCTTCTCTATCACGAATATATACCGCAACTTCTTGTTCCATTTTCTTTTCTACAACTTCCATTAATTCTTTCTTAGCATCTTGTTCACTCATATGAGCAACAGTTTCTAATACAACAATTTGATGGTCAATTCTAGCTTGTAATTCTTTTTCCATCTTTTCTAGATTATTGAGTTTTTCGGTAACATTTAAATTCTTTTCTTCAATTTGTTTTTCTTTAGTTAACAAAGTTTCATCACGAAAATTCATACTATCTTCTCTACGAAGTAGTTTGTTTTCCATCTCTTGAATCTCTGTTTTCTTTTCTTTAAGCTCTTTTTCTGCTTGTAGTTTTAGTTCATAAGCTTGTTGCTTACCATCTAAAGCTGCTTGTCTTAGCATACTTTCTGCTTTACTTGAAGATTCTTCAATTAGCAATTTTGCTTTTTGTTTTTCTCGATTTAAACCTATTTTGCTTGCAATTATCATCACGATAACTCCAAGCACCACCCCTATAACACCAGACAAAATGGACGAAATATTAAATTCAATCATAATAACTCCTCCATTATTTTTTAAAACCGAAGTAAAACTTCTCCTATATTATATATAATATTGGTTGTTTTCACAAGTAAATGTGAAAAAGTGGACATTAAATCCTTTATAAATACCCATTATTATTGATACAAAGTCTACTATTAACTTAGTAAACCATATACATTATACTCATAAATACTAAAAAATCCTTTAAATATGCCTAATTTAAAAAGAAAAGGTACCTTTTACAAGGAACCTACTAATCTCTATTTTTAATCTTTTTAAACCAAAAGAAGACAAATGCTATCGCTGCAAGAACAAAGACAATGAGCATTGCATTGGTATAGGTATCAAAGAAAACGATAACTTCTTCCCAGTTTTGACCAAGTTTTACACCTAAGAATACCAATATGACATTCCAAACTAATGTACCAATTGTTGTAAATATCAAAAACTCAGAGAATTTCATTTTAGCCATACCCGCAGGTATTGAAACAATACTTCTTACTACTGGAACACAACGTCCAAATAAAGTACCATATTTACCCCACTTCTCAAACCAGTTTAATGTCTTTTCTAAATCTTGTTTCTTGAAACCTAACCATTTACCCCATTTACTCTCCATGAACTGTTCAATTCTTTCTTGTGAGAATATAGTACCTAAATAATAAAGGAGGATAGCACCTATTAATGCACCCACTGTCGCAGCTATAACTACTCCTATTGGGGTTAATTCACTTTTTGTCGTTAGAAATCCACTGAACGTTAAAATAACTTCCGATGGAATCGGAGGAAATATATTTTCAATAGCGATTAAAAATGCAACACCGAAATAACCAAAGGTATTTATGATACCAAGTAACCATGCTTCCATTGATTTCACCTCATCTAAATCAGTCTAACATTCCCACCCTAAAAAGCAATAGATTACACCTGAATCAAATGTTAAATTTATGTTAAATA
>NZ_JAVWNC010000042.1:0-20111 GCF_036637135.1 Anaerorhabdus sp.
TTTGGGAACTTCATAAAGGTTCTTTAAATGATTTGTGTAACAAATCAATTTTCTTAATCTTCGTAAATCTTTTTAGCATATTCGCTAGGTGTTATGTTATAGCGATGAGTAAATTTTCTTGAAAAGTAATGAATAGAATTGAATCCAAGCATAGAAGAAATTTCACTAATCGTGTATTCAGACTTTTTAATTAAGACTTTACTTTTAGCTAATTTTGCTTCATTGATATATTGTTTTGGAGCTACTTTCATATTATCTCTAAATAAGTTTTGTAAACTGGAACGACTGATAGAAAAGTGATCACAAATTTCATCTACTGGTAATGGTTCAAAAATCTTTTGATTGATATAAGCCAATATTTCTTCCAATAATTCATTCTCGAAATGTTGATGAATAGGGGTAGAAGGTTTTGTGATATGTTCTTCTAAATCATATTGAAGTAAATGGAGTATAAGTTCTTGTATAAATGATATCATTAAGTCTTTAGCATAAGGTAAAGGCGATGTAGTCATCTTTACAAATTTATCCAAGATTTGATAATACTCACGAGGACAATGGAATACGCGATTAATTATTGATTCATAATTTTGTATGTCAGATTCAAAGATAATCGTCAAATAACTACAGGGTTCAGACGAAGTTATTTCTTGGGTGTGATATTGGTTTGGTCCATATAGAAGTAAATCATAATTCTTTAGGACAAAATTAGTTCCTTCTACATCAGTTTCTAGTTC
Organism: Anaerorhabdus sp.; assembly: GCF_036637135.1. Lineage (GTDB taxonomy): Bacteria > Bacillota_I > Bacilli_A > Erysipelotrichales > Erysipelotrichaceae > Anaerorhabdus. Next base: position 735 of record NZ_JAVWNC010000042.1, read on the forward strand.
ACCAGAATCTACAAAGGTTAATTCAAAGTATCGATGAGATTCACCATAAAATTTATACCCAGGAGATTTCACCATATAATAATAAGCACATATTTCGCTAATCATTAATTTAGGTTGAATTGGCTCATATACAATAGGTGCTTCGGTATTGAGTGTTGTTCGTGTAGTTTTATTTGGTGTATAAAGATTGATAGTTGATGATGATGTCAATGTGATAAATGAAAAGTATTGACCTTGGTCAATTTTGAAATTGCGATGAATTACGAATAGTTCGGGTTTGTACGCTTCATCAGGATCTGCTATGACAACGATTGCCATACCATCAACAGTTTCTACGTAAACATCTTCACTATATGCATATAATGATGCAATAGTTTTATTCGTAATTTTAAATTTTCTCTTTTTTAGTTCCTTATTTTTTTTGAATGAGTCAGTAATTTTACCAAATTTAAGGAAGTAAGCACTCGTTGTTTTGTTATACATATTATCACCTAATCAAATTATACACTAATATTTCACTAAATCATCACAATTCGATACTTAGTTTTTAAATTAGTGTTAAAAAGTACAAACGCAATATTGAAAATTATAAAACAATTCTTCGAGAATTGAACTATAATGAAATCATAGAAAGCGTTTACTTCTTGGGAAGGGGATAGATGCGTTCTTAAAATGAAGGGGAGGATGAAAAATGCCAAACATTTTATTAACAAGAATTGACAACCGTTTGATTCATGGACAAGTAGCAACTCAATGGACTAGTTCTATTGGAGCTAATTTACTTTTAGTTGCGAATGATGATGTAGCTAGTAACACATTCCGTCAAGGATTGATGGATATGGCTGCACCAAGCTATGCTCAAACACGTTATTGGTCAGTTCAAAAAACAATCGACACAATTCACAAAGCTTCTGATGCTCAAAAAATCTTTATCGTATGTGAGAATCCACAAGATGTATTAAAACTAGTTGAGGGTGGAGTACCTATCAAAAAAGTTAATATTGGAAACATGCATATGTCTGAAGGTAAGCGTCAAGTTGCTGGTTCAGTTGCTGTTGATGCATCAGACGTTGAGGCTTTTGAAAAGCTTCGTAGCTTAGGGGTAGAACTTGAAATTAGAAAAGTTCCTTCAATGTCTACAGAAGACGTAGAAAAATTATTTAAATAATCATACAGAAAGGTGATAGATAAACATGGAATTTAATATTATTCAAATATTACTTGTTGGTGTCGTTGGATTTATCGGCGGTATTGACCAATTTAGTTTCCTTGAATCATTGTATCGCCCAATTGTTATGGGACCTATCGTTGGAGCTATCCTTGGTAACTTCGACTTAGGACTTAAAATTGGGGCTTCTTATGAACTTCTAATGATTGGTAGTATGCCAATCGGTGGAGCTCAACCTCCAAATGCAGTATTAGGAGGCATTATGGCTGTTGTATTCGCAATCTCTTTAAATCAACCAGATTTCGAATCTGCTTTAGCACTTGCAATCCCATTCGGATTACTTGGACAACAAGCTGTTAACATTTGGTTCACAATTGCTGCTCCTGCAATGTCAAAAGCTGACAGCATGGCTGCAAAAGCTGATATCAAAGGTATCGAACGACTTAACCTTGGCTTAATGCTTGGTATTGGTGCTCTATTTGCAATTCTTGCAATGATCGGTACTGGTGCTGGACAAGCTGTAGGTGTAATGCTTTCTGAAGCTGTTCCAGCATGGGTTTGGACTGGTCTTGGAGCTGCAGGTGGTATGATGCGTTATGTAGGATTTGCAGTATTAATGAAAGTAATGATTTCAGGCGAATTCTGGACAGTATTAATTGCTGGTTTCGCTATGGCAACATTAATCGACAAAGCTATGGGTACTGGTGCTTATACATTAGTAATCGTTGCTATTCTCGGTGGAGCATTAGCTTATTATGACTTCCAAATCAATACGAAGATCAAAGCAAATGCTGGATCAGCAAAGGGGGACTATAGTGATGGCATCTAATTTAGCAAACACATACAAGAATACGACTCCTGCTCAACCTCTTGATAAGAAAACTCTTAACAAAATGGTTTGGCGTTCATTATTCTTACAAATGTCTTTCAACTTTGAACGTATGCAAGCTGCTGGTTGGTTATACGGAATTCTTCCAGGATTGGAAAAAATCCATACTGACAAAGAAGATCTTGCTCTTTCAATGGGACATAACTTAGACTTCTTTAACACTCACCCATTCTTAGTAACATTCGTTATGGGTATCGTTCTTTCTTTAGAACAACAAAAAGCTGATGTAACTACAATCCGTGCAGTACGTGTTGCTGCTATGGGACCTTTAGGTGGTATCGGAGATGCTATTTTCTGGTTAACATTAGTTCCAATCGCTGCTGGTATCGGTGCTAACTTATCTCTTGAAGGAAATATTTTAGGACCTATCATTTTCTTAGTATTATTCAATGCAGTTCAATTCGGAGTTCGTTACGGATTAATGTATTGGTCATATGACTTAGGTAGTAAAGCAATTGAAGCATTAACTAAAAATGCTAAAGAATTTACTCATGCTGCTTCATTATTAGGTATCTTCGTAGTAGGTGCTCTAATTTCTAACATGGGTGGTACAACAATCGCTTTAACTATTCCTAATGGGGATGCTCCTATCGTATTACAAACAGTATTAGATAGTATTTTCCCTAAATTAATCCCACTTGCAATTACTATGCTTATGTACTGGTTAATTGCTAAGAAAAACTTCACAGTTATCAAGTGTATCATTTTACTTCTATTATTTGGTATTCTTGGGGCTTTACCATTTATCGGTTTATTCTAAGATAAATTTGGTATTCCACAACCTTCATATGAAAAGGTGTTCGCTTATGCGACACCTTTTTTGTTTAAAATCCATAAACAAGATATACTAGTATAAAGAATAAAAGGTGATTTATTATGATAATTAATTTAACAAAGAAACAAGCAAGACAATTTCTTCTTGTAAAACACGGATTACTTGGTGAGTATAAATTTGAAGGTGAAAAAGGAATATTAGCTTTTGTTAAGCAAGCAGGATGTATTCAATTTGATCCAATTGATTCATGTGGAAGAAATGCCGATTTGGTACTGTTATCACGTATTAAAAATTACAATAGAGAGATGTTATATGATTTACTATATCAAGACAGAAAATTAATTGATTATTTTGATAAGAATCTTTCAATATTTTGTATGGATGACTGGCCATATTTTTTGAGAAATCATGAATTATATGATTATATGGATAGGTATGATTGTAGAATAAAACTTACTTGTGAGGAAATTAAAAATGAAATAAAAAGAAGGGGTCCATTATGTTCTAATGATATACATAATGATAAACACATAATAGGTGCATGGGGGACAAAATCAAGTTTAGCGCGTGCTGTTTTGGAACATTTATACTTTACTGGGGAGTTAGCGATTTATCATAAGAAGGGTACAACTAAGTATTATGATTGTATTGAAAATTGTATACCCAAGAAGATATTAGACAAAGCGGATCCAAATAAAACGTTATATGACTTTCAAAAATGGTTAGTTTTAAGACGAATTAAATCCGTAGGGTTATTATGGAATAAAAGTTCAGATGCATTTCTATGTATTAATCAGCTTAAAACACTCGTAAGGAATAGAATTTATGAAGAGTATATTTTATCTGGAAAAATTGTTGAAGTACGCGTAGAGGGCTGTAAGGAGCCATTCTATTGTGTTCAAGAGGATTTGGAAATCATTGATGAAGTATTAAGTAAATTTGTTTATAAAAAAAGGTGTGAGTTTATCGCACCGCTAGATAATTTGATATGGGATCGTAAATTAATTAAGGAAATATTTGATTATGACTATAAATGGGAAATCTATACACCTCAAAATCAACGTAAGTATGGTTATTATGTTTTGCCAATTTTGTATGGTGATCAATTCATTGGAAGAATAGAAGCAGTATTTACTAAAAAGACAAACAAATTAGAAGTTAAAAATATTTGGATTGAACAAAATATTAAATATACGAAGATCTTAGATAAAGAGATTCACAAACGAATAGTAAAACTAGAAAAATTTAATCAAAATAATGTAAATGAATTATGAAATTAACAACTTAAATTAGAGATAGTTGATAATAAAAATTGATTTGAATAATAAATAATATTCAAATGAATTGAAATACACAATAAAAAATGTAGATAGGATATAATTAAAAGTATAAGATATTTGTTTATGTGGGGGAAAGTATGAAGGAAAAGTATAAGTTGTATGTAGCGGACTTGATTAAACAAAAGAAAATGGAATTAGGCATTAATTCAAAGGAACTTTCAGAGCGAAGCAATGTTTCTAAGTCCTACTTAAGCAAAATCGAAAATGGAAGTTATCTCGGCTCTATGGAAACAATAAATTTTATATTTAATGTTTTTGGTATAGAGTTTTATTATGAAGGTGAAAAATTCGATGAACTTTCAGAATTGATGGATGAGTATATTATCAATCAAATTAAGGCGAATGATACAAAAGCAATTATTGAAAAGATAATTTCATATCACGAAAATGCAGTATATTCGGCACTTGCAGAAAAATATTATTTATGTCGTTTTATAAATTCTGTATTAATGAAAGATGAATTTGAATATTGGGATAAAGAATTTAATCGAATATCAAAGTTAATAATAATTGATTCAAAAATTAAACATATTTATCTAGATTTTAAAGGAGTATTACATAAAAATAACAATGATTATCAAAATGCGATTAAATATTTAATAGAAGCAAAAAATTTAGGTAAATTTGAATACACGAGTTCGATGGTTTCGTATCATTTGTCGTATACATATGGAAAAATTAATAATTTGTTGGATGCATACCGTCTTGCGGTTGAAGCTAGGGATTCATTTAATAAAGAATCAAATTGGAAGAGAGAATGGTATACAGAGTGTCACATCGCAAATTTGTTTTCACGCTCTGGTGAGTTTCAAATAGCAAATAAAATGTATCTTGATTTAATACAACGCTATGATGAAGTAGGTTCTGTACTAATGAAAAATACGGTTAAAGTTAATTTAATGTGGAATTATATGAAACAATTGAAATGGAGTGAAGCTTTACAAATACTTGAAAAAACAGAAGAGAATGAGTTTGATATGTTCAAGATTTCTTATTTTCATTGTGCGTATTGTTACTTTAAGTTGAACCAATTTGAGTTGATGAATTTATGGATAGAAAAAGGCTTAAGTTTAAAATTAGATAATGATACAAGAACATTATTAGAAATGTTAAGGATACTTTCTGATAATCTGATTGATGAGGATGAACGAATAAAGAAATTACTCAAATGCAAGAAAAATAATGAAAATTGCATAGAATTAGAAACACTAATTATTATTAATAATGAAATCAGAAATTATGCTGAAACAAATTTTAAGTATAAGATAGCGTATGAAGTAACTAAAGAGTTATTGACTACTAAAGCAACTTTCGTTGTATAGTTTCTAAGATGAAGTCTAAAACAGCTTATATTAGCTGTTTTTTTCGTGCAAACTAGAAACCCATGAAGATGAAAAGAGTGCGATAATAAAAACATAAAGGAGATAAAGAATATGAAGAAATTTAAAAGTATTTTAGTTGCTGTATTGTTGGTGTTTATTGTTGCATCACCAATAGGCGCAGTGGCGGCAGAAGAAGATAATTATGATTATCCAATCTGTGAATACAATGAAGATGGTGAACCAACTAACTATCCATGCTTGTATCCAATTGCTCCACTGAACCATGTTGACTTTCCTGATTAAGGGATAGAAAGGAATGGACCTAGAATCATAGCCAAGAAGGATTAAAATATGTGTAAGCAAATTGAAGAGTATAGACAAAACTTGAATATTTATAAAAAGTACGATGCTTTAGATTTGTCTGATAAAATTATTGAATTGGCTAGACTTAAACGAAATCTAAATAAAAATGAACAGATTGCAAAACAAAATTATTTATGGTTATTAAGATGTATCATCATCCTCATAATAAATAGTTTAATACTTGTAATGTTGTTCACGTTTAGAGATGTAATGTTTAACAAAGTATATTTCGGAATATTTATTACAATTGATTTATTTGCGGTATTGTTAATCACTGTTTTCACAACTAAGAAGTCAATAGAAATTGATGCTTATGATTCATATCGAATTGAAGTCTTAGAACGATTGATTGCAATTAGTTAATGAAATCATTATGTAAAAAGTATATGAAATGAATTGTAAATATTATTTTATTTAGATACGTAGCGATACTATGAAAAAAACGACTATCACCGGGGTAGTCGTTTTTTGCTTATTTTAGTTTTTGTTGTTGTGTAGCAAATAAATATTCATCCATACAATTTGCAACTCTATCTTTGATTAGAGCTTCAGCAGTGCAAGGAATGATTCCTTCACGTACTTTAGTATATTGGATTGGCATATATTGGCTTAATAGAGAGAATGGAATTTCTGTACTATTAATATTTTTGATTAATGTTTCTAAAGCTGCTTGTACTTTTTCATTTGGTAAGTAGTAACGACAACGATCAGAGAAACTATATTTACGTTTAAATGCTAATTGTTGTTCAGTACCATGATAATGCTTTTTCCAGTTACCTGGTTCCTTAAGCATTACTTCTTCTAATACATCGATGAATTTAGAAGTTTTAGTTTTAGTACCTTTGAAAAGTTCTTCTTCGATATTAGCTAGAGCAAACATACCTTCACGAGCTGCAAAAGTTAAGCCTGGTCCCACTTTAAGAATAGCAATTCCATCTTCAACCATTTGCTTAAGAGCAATTTTTGTTTGATAATCAGTTGAATGACCTTCGAATACTAAGTTCTTGTAGGATTTTAATGAATTTGTTAGTTTCTTAGCTTCTTTTCGGTTATATTCAATAACTGTTGCATCACCAAATTCAACACCGGGTTGTACAACAACAGCAATAACATGATTCCATGCATCTTTTAAATCTTTATCAAGGAATGCTTTGTGGAAAGTGTCAATCGTAGTCTTACAGTCTTTTACTTTAGTAACGGCTACGCCATCTTCTTCCTCTTGAGCCCCACCTGGGATAGGTACTTCAGATCCAACAATGAAGACTGGGTGTAAAGAATTTGGATTTTTCGCAACTAGTTTAGCGAATGTCTTTTCTGCTACTTCAGCTAATTCAGCGCCACGACGTGCAATTACATCAGTTGAAAGCATTGCATTTTGATCATCATCAGCAACACGCATTGATGTATCAATATGAATCTTTGTAAATCCTGCTGCAACATATAATTCAATTAATTTTTTAGCTTCTTTCATTGCTTCTTTTTCATTAAGGTGAGTCCAAGTTAATGGTCCTAAATGATCTCCACCAAGAATTACTTTTTCCATTGGAAATCCAACTTTTTTAGCAATTTTCTCAACGAATTTTAAGAAGTCTTTTGGTTTCATACCAGTGTATCCACCATATTGATTTACTTGGTTACTAGTAGCTTCAATCAATACAACAGATTTTGTTTGTTTACCTCTTTCAAGTGCTGCTTCAATAACGAATTCATTTGCACTACATACAGAATAAATTCCAACAGGTAAACCTTTTTTTTGTAAATTAATCATTTGTAATAAAGGATGTTTCATAATGAGATATCTCCCTTCAATCTTATATACTTAGTTTAGCATATTTTAATTTGATTTCCTTATCTAAACAATTAAATGATTTGTATATTTTGGTAAGAAACTAGGAATTTTAACTATTTTTTCAAATTATTAGTTGAGGTGATATGAAATGGCATTAGTTAAAGAGATTCCATCAGAAGAAAGACCAAGAGAGAAAGCGTTAAAATTTGGTGTAAAGGGATTAAGTAACACTGAATTACTGGCTCTTTTAATTCGAACTGGTTATCAAGGATTTTCAAGTTTAGCAGTTGCTGAGGCTTTAATTAAAAAAGCGGGTGGGTTAAACGGATTATCTCGCTTATCTAAATTTGATTTAATCGGTGTCAAAGGCATCAAAGAAGTAAAAGCGTTGGAGATTATGTCGTGCATTGAATTAGCACGTAGAATGTCATATGAGGAGATTGAAAAGAAGGATGTGATAAAAGATCCACGTAAATTAATAGATTGGCTAAGAAATGAAATTGGTAATGAATTGCAAGAGAATTTTCTCGTTGTATATTTGAATGTTAAAAATCATATTATTACATATCGAATTCTATTTAAAGGAACTGTTGATTGCAGTTTGGTACATCCACGTGAAATATTTAAAGAAGCATTACTTCATTCTTCTAGCAAAATACTTTTAGTACATAACCATCCATCATCCGATACAGAACCTTCTTTAGCTGATCTTGAAATGACACAACAAATCGTAGAATGTGGTGAAATGATGGGGATAACAGTTTTAGATCATATCATTGTTTCAGGGCATAATTATCTCAGTTTTAAGGCAAAAGGTTTATTATGAATTCTTTTAAATGATGGATAAGCATGATATGATTATGAGGGGATATCTTATGAAATGGACAGTAAAATTTAAAGAACATATACAAAATAATGTATCATTAACTACTCTATTCAAAGTAGTAGCAGTTTTGTTGGTAGTTTATTTACTATCCGTTACATCGTATGTGTGGATGTCAATTGCTCATGCGATCATTAAAATCATTTTACCATTTGTTATCGGGTTCATTATTGCTTATTTGTTACATCCTCTTGTTATGAGAATGGAAAAAATAGGAATCCGACGAAAACTGAGTATTCCTGTTTTATTTGTTATCATTATTGTTGCACTATGTACATTGATATTTGCGATAAGTCCGACAATCTATTCTCGAATAGTTAGTTTTATAAACAGTATAGGTCAAGGAGTTAATTCACTATTTGATATTTATAGAAATGTTAGTGAAAATAATCCATCACCTATATTGCAAGCAATGCTTCAGCAGTTTAATTTATTGATGAGTGAATCAAAAACTTGGTTACCTAATTTTAGTACATTAATCCCGCAAATATTTAATGGATTTATTGGATTTCTTACAAACACAATACTGACTGTGATGGTTTCATTCTATTTCTTATTTGATTATGAAAAAATTACATCCTATATTGATTATGTAAGTGAGGGGATTAATCCAGATTTACCTAAGATTTATGAATTAATTGATATACGTATTGGAGCTTATTTACATGGATTAGTAATATTAATGTTGATTAAATTTATTGAATATAGTGTGCTTTATAATCTTGTAGGTCACAAAGATTGGCTTATTATAGCAATCTTGACTTCACTAGGATTAATTATTCCTTATTTTGGGGCAACAATTGCGAATCTTGTAGGCATTATTACTGCGTTAAGTTTACCTACAAGTAATGTAGTTATATTACTTATTGGTATATTAATACTATCAAATTTTGATGCTTATATAATTGGACCGCTTGTTCATTTGAAGAATAGCCAAATTCATCCGCTATGGACTTTGTTTAGTATTATAACGGGAGGTATTTGTTTTGGTTCTTTTGGAGTCATGATTTCTGTTCCGGTTTTCATGATATGCAAAGTGCTATTTAACTATTATCGCGAAAAAAGTAATAATGAAGTAGCAGATGGAATGTGATATAATCTTGAGGAGAAAAGAGGTAGTCCATGAAGAAAAAAATTTATTTATGTCTTGTCATTGGTTTACTGATTGCATCACTTACAGGATGTACAGTTAAGAAAAACCAAGTTGCCTATACAGTTTACCCGGTTGGATATTTAGCAAACCGTATTATTGGTGATAAACTCCAAGTGGTATCAATACAAAATGATGAAATCGTACAACGCGCTACGTTAGTTGATAATTATGAAAATCAATTGGAATTATCACAAGCGTTGTTTCATGTGGGTTCTTTAGAACCATACCTTACTGTAAATAATGAACAGATTAAGGATACAAAAGTGTCAACGAATGACTTATCAGTATTAAATGCGATTTATAAATTCCAACGATATACACCAGTTAATGTTGATGGAACAATCACATATATTGAATCGAGCTACTATAAAGGTGAAACTTTTGAAAAGATTGATTCTTATGAAAAAGATCTATATTTATGGATGGATCCAATTGCTATGTTAAGCATGGCAAAAGATATAACAAAATGGTTATCTGCGAATTATAGTGAAGATTCTAATTATTTTGAAGAAAACCTTGTGACACTTGAAAAAGATTTGGTTCAATTAGATGCTGAATACCAAAAACTTGCGACTAAGTTAATAAATGAAGGTAAAGAAATCAAATTTGTATCAATGACGCCTAGTTTTGGTAACTGGCAAAAAGCATATGGCTTTCAAGTGTATCCAGTTGTACTTTCAAAATATGGAGCTTTACCTACTGATGAGCAACTTAAAGTAATTAAAGATCGTATTATTGCAGATAATGTTCAATATATTGTTTATGAACCAAACTTACCAGAAGATATGGTTGCATTATTAGAACAACTTGAATCAGAATTGGGTTTAAAACGAGTAACAATGAATAATTTATCCTCTTTGACTGAAAAACAAAAAGAAGAGAATAAGGACTATGTTTCCATTATGTATGAGAATCTATCAAATCTTGAATCGATGGCTACAGCAATCCCTGTTGTTACATCAACAAAGATATCTGAAGTAACAGATCAAACAACGATAGACGATGCTGGACCACATGATGATTTACAAGCGAATTAATGAGGGCGAATAATTGCTCTCATTTTTCTATAATCAAACTAAGTTTCATGGTAAAATAAGAGTGGAGGATTTTATGAAAAAATTACTATTAGTAGATGGCAATTCAATGCTATTTAGAGCATATTATGCAACAATATACGGTCGCCCAATGACAACTTCGAAAGGAATTCCAACGAATGCTATTTTTGGATTTGCTTCTATGTTTCAAAAAGCATTGGAACTTGTTCAACCGGATTCTGTTTTGGTGGCGTTTGACTCAGGTAAACATACATTTAGACATGATATTTTTGCTGAATACAAAGGTGGACGTAAGGAAACTCCAGAAGAGTTAATTGTCCAATTTAGTTTAATCCGAGATTACTTGGATGCATTTCATATTACAAGGTTTGAATTACCATCTATTGAAGCGGATGATATTATTGGTTCTATGAGTAAGAAATATCCAGATTGGGATATCAATATTCTTTCAAGTGATCGCGATTTACTTCAATTAATTGATGATACAACTTCTGTGTGGTTAATGAAAAAAGGAATTAGTGAAATTGAAGAAACGACAGTTGAATCACTTCAAGAATCAATGGGCATTACACCAACTCAAATTGTTGATTTAAAAGGCTTAATGGGAGATGCATCAGATAATATTCCAGGGATTCCAGGTGTTGGAGAAAAAACAGCTCTCAAGCTTTTGGCGGATTATCATAATGTTGAAAACTTATTAGAACATAAAGAAGAGTTAAAAGGGAAACTTAAAGAAAAGGTTGTTGAATTTGAAGATCAAGCACGTTTAAGTAAAATACTCGCAACAATTAAAACGGATGTTGATTTGCCTATATCAGCGGAAGATTGTAAATATGATCCAAATTATACAACTCTTGTACAGTTTTTTAGTGATATGGAAATGCGCAGTTTGGTTAAGAAATATGAACCATTCTTAAGTAATGATTCAAATCCAAAAGAAGAAGTAACCATGAGCTTTTCTAGTGTGACTAAATGTCCAAAGGAATTGCTTGTGGATGATGTAGTACTTGCTCTTGATTGCAGTAATGATCTACCACAAATGACAACATTATATGGACTGGTTCTTTTAAAAAACAAACATTGTGTATATATGGATATTAATGATGTAAAGAAAGATTATGATTTAATAAATTGGCTACATTCTACAAATAAGAAAATTTGTTATGACTCAAAATTGGTCTATCATACTTTTGCATTAAATAAAATCGAAATTAATGGCTTGTACTTTGATACGATGATTTCATCATTCCTGTGTGATAGTACATTAACATCATGGGATCGAATTCGTGGTGCTTATGATTTCAATGAAAGCCACAAAAAAGAAGAAGTTTATGGAACTCTTACTAAACCGAAATTACCGGATTTAGAAGAACAAGTACAATATACGTCGGAACAAGCACACTTCTTCCAACAAATATTTGAACATACAAAACCACTCATTGATGAATATAAGATGAATGAATTGTTTTATGAAATAGAAATGCCATTATCCTATGTGTTATTTAGAATGGAATTAGAAGGTGTATTAATTGATATGCCTGTTTTAGATGAAATTGCAAAAGATACTTTAGAAAAAATAGAAGAATTATCAAAACGAATCACTGAATATGCAGGTGATGATTTCAATTTGAATTCTCCTAAACAACTTGCAGAAGTTTTGTTTGATAAACTTCAACTTCCAAGTAATAAAAAAAGAAGTACATCAGTTGATGTGTTAGAGAAACTTCAAGGATTTCATCCAATTATTGATGATTTAATGGAATATCGAAAGGTTCAAAAATTATATAGTACTTATGCAGAAGGCTTGAAAAAATATGTTGGATCTGATAATCGTATCCATACAATATACAATCAATGTGCAACACAAACAGGAAGATTATCAAGTAGTGATCCTAATTTGCAAAATATATCGGTTCGCGATGAGCAAGCACGTATTATTCGTAAAGCATTTATACCAACACCAGGTAATGTTTTGATTGCATCTGATTATTCTCAGGTTGAACTACGCATGTTAGCGCATATGGCTAATGAGAAAGGATTAATTGAAGCATTTAATTCCAAACTAGATATCCATACAAAGACTGCAATGGATGTATTTAAAGTAGGTGAAGAGGAAGTTACAAGTCAATTAAGAAGACAAGCAAAAGCGGTTAACTTTGGAATTGTATATGGTATATCTGATTTTGGACTATCGCAACAATTAGGAATATCAAGAAAAGAAGCACAATCATTTATTGATAATTACTTTGAAGCATATCCGGGTATTCATGCTTATATGGATGGGGTTATTGAACAATGTAAGGAAAATGGGTATGTAACAACTTTATTAAATCGAAGAAGAGAAATAAAAGAAATACATGATAAAAATCATATGGTAAGAGAGTTTGGAAAAAGAGCTGCAATGAATGCGCCAATACAAGGGTCAGCTGCAGACTTAATTAAAATTGCGATGATTCATATTTATGATGAAATGCAAAAACAAGATGTTAAATCAAAAATGATTTTACAAGTACATGATGAATTGATATTTGATGTAGATAAAGATGAAATTGAATTGATGGAAACAATAATTCAAACTGGAATGGAAAAAGCGATGGATTTGAAAGTGCCTTTAGTTGCAGAATGTAAGGTAGGTTCAACGTGGTATGAGGCTAAATAATGCCTGAACTTCCTGAGGTAGAAACAGTCCTAAGGACACTAGAACATCAAATCAAAAATCAAGAAATTATAGATGTAAAAGTTTTGTGGGATCGTATTGTAGGTGATGATACACAATACTTTATAAGTAAATGTATGGGTCAACATTTTAGAGATTTTAAAAGAAGAGGTAAATACTTACTCTTTATTCTCGATGATTGTATTCTTGTATCACATTTAAGAATGGAAGGTAAATACTTTTACTCTAATAAAGATGAACCGATAAATAAACATGTACATGTGATTTTTACATTAGGTAATGGTAAAGAACTAAGATATCAAGACACGCGTAAGTTTGGAAGAATGGAAATTTTGGATATTGATTCTGATATAAACAGTTTTAAGAAGCTAGGACCTGAACCGTGGGATGCTTCATTTACACCTTCATATTGTTATCAAACATTACATAAGAAAACTGGACCAATTAAAGGGGCATTACTTGATCAAAGTTTTGTTGCAGGTGTAGGTAATATCTATGCTGATGAGATTTGTTTCAAGATGGGTGTTGATCCACGAAAACCCTGTAAGAAGATAACGAAGAAGAATTGCGAAGACTTGGTTCAGGCAACACAAGAGACACTTACAAGAGCAATTGAATTAGGTGGAACTACGATTCGTAGCTATACATCATCATTAGGCATCACAGGAAGATTTCAATTAGAAGTTCATGTGCATGGAAGGCTTAATGAATTATGCCCAAAATGTAATACGGAAATCAAAAAAATAAGAGTAGCGACACGAGGGACATATTATTGTCCTCATTGTCAAAAGAGGTAATATGAAAAAAGTTGCGATAACGGGAACAATAGGATCTGGAAAAACGGAATGTAGTCATCTCATTGAATCAATGGGATATACCGTTTTTAATTGTGATGATGAAGTAAATCAATTGTATCTACAAGATGATTCCGCAATTGAGAAACTCAAAACTATATTTCCTTTTTCTTATCATAATGGGATTTGGGATAAACGCAGTATCGCAAATGAGATATTCAAAGAAAATACAAAAAAAATAGAATTAGAGAATATAATTTATCCTGTATTATTGAAAAAAATGCAAGATAAAATGATAGAGTCAAAAGAGGTATTCTTTGCAGAAGTACCGTTACTCTTTCAAACGGGATGGGATCAATACTTTGATGAAATCCTGTTGGTAACTTGTGATGATGATATTGCGATGAAACGATTAATCACCAATCGTGGCATGAGCGAAGAAGATGCTAGAAGAAGATTGCATGATCAAAAGAAACATTTACTTCAAATTGAAAGAGCTACGAAAATAATCTATAATAATAACAATATTGAAGATTTGAAGAAACAAGTAAGAGAATGGGTAGAAATGGAGATCATTGGCAATGGAACTAAAAGATAAAGATACATATCGCATTGAAATAATTGATAATATAAATTTCAATGGCTTAACTTCCTTAGTTTCTTTATATCAACCTATTATTGGTAGAGATGCATTAGATTTTTATTTAACGATTTGCATTGAAGGTGCAAATCAAAAGAGTTTGGAAAACCATCAACGTTTATCAAAAATTATGAATCTGGATATTCCAGCAATGGAAAGAGCACGAAAAAAGTGTGAACAATTCTATTTGTTGAGGACTTATCATAAATTGGATAATGATAAGAGTACTTATATTTATGTTATTAATCCACCTTTATCAGTACAAGCATTTATTAAACACGATTTATATTCACGCTTATTATTAAAAGTATTAGGGCAAAAGCAATATGAACTAACAATAACAAAGGTGAGCCGTCAAGAAACTACAAAGAATGGGTTTGAGGATATATCGGATCAATTTGATAAGAATTTACTTGCAAATTGGGATGTTGAGAATGAAGTTCAATTTACAAAAGTACAACCAAGCTTCAATTTTACTGATCATGAGAAGTTAAATATCAACTTTAATTATGAAGAGCTATTTGATACTACATCAACTTTAGTATTTCCAGTGGAAGCAAGGACAAAAGAAAATCTCCAAATTATTGGAGAGTATGCAACTTTATATGGTTTATCTGCGAATAAAGTAAGGGTATTGATAGGGCGTTGTATGGATTTACCAACAAGTACATTGGATGTAGATAAGTTTAAGAAGTTATGTTCTACGCAAAATCCAGATGCAATTGTAACATCAAAAGATCCATATATGTTACCACCAGTTTCATTCCTACAAGCACGACAAAATGGTGTGCCTGTCGCTTCGGTTGACCGTCGTTTACTTGAATATTTAAATCTTGAGTTAAAACTACCTGCAGAAGTCGTGAATGTTCTTGTTGATTATGTTTTATCAATCAATCAAAATCGTTTAACAAAACGATTTGTTGAGGCAGTTGCGACAACATGGATTAGAGAAAATGTAACTACAAAAGATCAAGCTATTGCTCAAACGAAGAAGAGTCCAGTAAATCGTCAAACAAATTCAAAGAAAAAAGATGTATTGCCAGCTTATTATGAAAAACTAAAATCTGATCCAAAACAAGAACAATTTGAAATCATTAGTGAAGAAGAAGAAAAGGAAATTGCCAAACGATTGAAAGGGTTAAGTGAATAATATGAAGAAAGCGTCATTTGATATCCCAGCATTTTCAAAAAATCAAAATAAAACACAAACCAATCTTTTGATTGAGCAATTGAAAAAGAATGAACACATCATTGAATTTCTAAAAAGAAATAATTGTTCATTGGATTTAGTAGAAAAATATCCAATTAAATTTAATAAATGGTTGGAAGTTGTTATGAAATGTGAGAATTGTAGTGGGTTACATCAATGTAGTCAGCCAGTACACGGACAATTTACTGATTTAGAGTGGAATGGGTTATTAACTCCTATTCTTCGTACATGTCGGTACCAAGCTAAAATCAATAAGGAGACATCACATGTTCAAAATTATTACATTTGTGATATGCCAAAGAGTTTTTATACGTTAAAAATTGAAGATATACAAATTCGTGGTGAAAGTAAAGATTATTTTGATGCGTTATTGAAAATTGTTGAGTGGCTAAAGAATCCGAAAGATAAAGGATTTTATCTTGTAGGTAGAGTCGGGGTAGGCAAGACATACATTGCTGCCTGCGCTGCAAACTATTTTGCACGAAAAGGAAAAACAGTTGCATTTATTCAAGTACCTGAATGGATTAGTAGAATGAAGAATACTTTTGATTCTACCGATACATTTTCTAAAGAAATTGCGAAAATTAAGCGAGCTGATTTTGTAGTTTTTGATGATATTGGAGCCGAAAGTGTAACTCCTTGGGTACGTGATGAGTTGTTATTTCCTATCTTAAATAAACGAATGGAAGATAAAAAAATGACTTGGTTTACGTCAAATGAAGATTTCACAAGTTTGGAAAATCATTTCAGAAATACGAAACAAAATGACCAAGAAGAAATGAAAGCGGTTCGAATTTTGGAAAGGATACGTGCTTTGAGTACAGAATTTGAAGTTCCTGGCAAAAATAGGCGAAATCCCGTATAAATTCATTTCACTTTGTAGTGTAATAATGGTAGAATTAATAATGTTAATTAGGAGGCAGTTATGGTACGAAAAATTGGTATTTTAACATCAGGTGGTGATGCACCAGGAATGAATGCTGCAATTCGTGCGGTTACTCGTGTTGCGTTAGCTAATGGTATTGAAGTCGTAGGTATTCGTGATGGCTATCGTGGATTAGTTGAAGGTACTTTTGAATCTTTCAGTAAAACGAGTGTATCTGACATATTAGATAGAGGTGGAACTAAATTAGGTTCTGCAAGACTTCCAGAATTTAAGGATCCTGAAGTTCAAGAGATGGCAGTTAATCAACTCAAAGCAAATGGAATAGAAGCCATTGTTGTTATTGGGGGAGATGGAAGTTATCGAGGAGCTCAAGCTCTAACAAAATTAGGTATTAATTGTATTGGTATCCCCGGAACAATCGATAATGATATTCCAGGTACTGATTTTACAATTGGTTTTGATACAGCGTTACAAACTTGTGTTGAGGCTGTCGATAAATTAAGAGATACATCAAGTTCACATCATCGATGTTCAGTAGTTGAGGTAATGGGAAACCGTTGCGGTGACTTAGCAGTTTACACAGCAGTTTCTTGTGGAGCTGAGATTGTTGTAAGCCCTGAAACAGGATATGATGAATTGGATATTTTAGAAAAGTTGAGATATTTAGATACAGCGGTTCATAAGAATCATGCAATCGTGATTATCTCAGAAAAAATTACAGATGCAGATGGATTAGCAAGAAAGATTTCCCAAAATACTGGGTTTTCTGGACGTGCTACTGTCTTAGGCCATATACAACGTGGAGGTAGTCCTTCTCCTACAGATCGTATTCTTGCTTCAAGAATGGGCGAGAAAGCAGTTGACTTACTGATGAATGATATCGGTGGACATTGCGTAGGAATTATTGACAATACGATTATTTCTATGCCAATTGACGAAGCACTAAATAGACCTAAAGCTTCAAGAAAACATTTGTATCGATTATTTGATCGTCTAATATAAGGAGGAGTAAGAAAATATGATCGGAAGAAAAACAAAGATAGTATGTACCATTGGACCAGCAAGTGAAACACCAGAAACAGTAGAAAAGTTAGCACGTTGTGGTATGAACATCGTACGTTTCAATTTTTCACATGATACGTATGAAGGACATAAGCGTAGATTAGATATGGTTCGTGAAGTTTCAGACCGTATTGGAATCAATTTAGCATGTATGCTGGATACAAAAGGACCTGAAATTCGTTTGGGTGAATTTGAAGGCGGTATATGTCAATTTACTAAAGGGGATATCGTAAAAGTTTGTAAGAAAGAAGTTATGGGTAACCATGAACATTTCCATATTCAATGTCCTGAACTATTTAATGATGTTAAAGAAGGAAATTACATTCTAATCGATGATGGTAAAATGAAATTAACAGTACTTGAAAACAATGGCGAAGAACTTACTTGCCGTGTTGAAGTATCTGGGCCTATCAAAACTAAAAAGGGATGTAATGTTCCTGGTGTTAAATTGTCAATGCCATTTATTTCTGCAAAAGATGATTCAGACATTCGTTTTGGATGTGAAAATGACTATGACTTTATCGCGGCTTCATTTGTACGTCGTGCAGAAGATGTTGTTGCTATTCGTAAAATATTAATTGAAATGGGTAAACCATCAATCAACATTATCGCAAAAATTGAAAACCAAGAAGGATTCGATAACCTTGAATCTATCTTAGAAGTTGCGGATGGTGTAATGGTTGCACGTGGAGATTTAGGTGTTGAAGTACAAACTCAATTTGTACCAATTTATCAAAAACAAATTATTAAAATGGCTAACAAAATTGGTAAACCAGTTATTACAGCTACACATATGCTTGATTCAATGACAGCTAATCCACGTCCAACTCGTGCCGAAGCTAGTGATGTTGCTAATGCTGTATTAGATGGTAGTGATGCTGTTATGTTATCTGCTGAAAGTGCTGCTGGAGAATACCCAGTTGAATCATGTACAATGATGGCTACAATTGCAGAAGCAGTTGAAAAAATTATTCCTTATCGTGAACGTTTAGATTTATCTAAAACTTCTAGTAAGAAAACAGTTCAAGATGCGATTGGTATTGCTGTATCGGATGCTACATTAACTCTTGAAAATGTTGGTGCAGTAGTTGCCTTTACACAAGGTGGTACAACAGCTCGTCGTATTTCTAAATTCAGACCATGTGTACCTATCTTAGCAGTAACATTTACTAAGAGTACACAAAGAAAACTTGAAAGCTACTGGGGTGTTACTCCAATTCTTTCAGATGTACAAAATGAATTAACAAATGATGATGAAATCGCATGTACAATTGCTAAGACATTTGGTATTAAACCTGGTCAATTAATTATCATTACTGCTGGTTACCCTACAGGTGAGGGTTCAGCGAATATGATGAAAGTCATTGAAGT
>NZ_JAVWNC010000043.1:0-19812 GCF_036637135.1 Anaerorhabdus sp.
GTAAAAAGTGAGCAATCACTTTTTTTTCTTGTGAAAAAAGTCTATTTTTTTAACACTGGTAATGATATAATTAATCCATATTAAAGTGTTGATAATGTGGTGATAACATGAAAAAGGAACACGGTATTACAGTTTTGATACTTGTATTATTATGGCAAGTTTTATCTGTGGTTGTTCATAATGATATACTTATTCCTTATCCAATTGATGTTCTACAATATTTGTTGCAAATTATTACAACACAAAATTTTTATCAAAGTGTATTTCAAACTATTGTACGTGTGTGTATTGGATTTGGAATATCATTTATCATTGCGTTGATTTTATCTATCATTTCAAATCATTCCAAAGTATTTAGAACTTTGTTTGAACCAATTCAATTACTTACTAAATCGATTCCTAATATTAGTTATATCGTCATAACATTAGTTTGGCTTGGTTCAGAGAAAAGTGTAAGTGTTATTTGTTTCCTTATTCTATTTCCAATATTCTACAACAACTTCTTGTTTTCGATGGATAATGAACCACAAGAGTTAAAAGATATTGCGAGAATATATCCCGAATCTTTTTTTGAGTTAACACGTAGTAAAACAATACCCATGTTAATACCTACTATTTTAAGTTCAAGCAAGATGGCATTCGGATTAGGTTTCAAGGTTGCTGTAATGGCAGAAATTCTTGGACAAGTTCGAACAGGAATTGGTAGACAATTGCATATTGCTCGACTTAATTTAGATACAACAGGTTTATTTGCTTGGACAATTGTAATCATCTGTATTTGTTTTATAATTGATTGGATTTTCAATCAATTGATAAATAAAAAATCAAATGGAGGTTAATTATGGAAAAGTTAAACGCTGAATCACTTCGTCAAATCGATGAGATTGTAGCAAGACATGAGGGTCGTTTAGGACCAATTAAACTTATGTTGCATGATGTTCAACACGAACTTGGTTACATACCTTTTGAAGCAATGGAGAAAATCGCTAATGCATCAAATGCATCGGTTGCTGAAGTGTATGGTGTTGTTACATTCTACTCACAATTTACAACAGAACCAAAAGGCAAACATATCATAAACGTTTGCATGGGTACAGCGTGCTATGTTAAAGGAGCACAAAACTTAGTTAATGATGTTATTAATATGACGGGTGCAGTTGTTAATGGTACAAGTGATGATGGTTTATTCTCACTTGATGCTACTCGTTGTTTAGGTGCGTGTGGATTAGCACCAGTTGTTATTATTGATGGGAAAGTATATGGAAATGCAGATTCATCAAAAATCATTTCAGAAATCATTCAATCCATTTTAGATTCTGAAAGAAAACCGATAGGGGCTTAATCATGTTAGCAAACCAAATCGTTCAAAAATTAAATGCGACAGCCTTGGGAGTGTGGAATCAGAACCTCATGAACAAGGATTATCAATATGTATTCGCAACTGATTTAATGAGCGATGCGCTTGCGATGATCAACAACTCTTGTGATCAAACAGTTTTACTTACTGGCTTATGCAATGCACAATCACTTCGAACAGCAGAAATGTTGGATTTAGAATTAATCATTTACGTTCGTGGAAAGAAATTAGATGAAGAAGTACTGGAACTAGCAATGGAAATGGGGTTCAATGTATTTTCAACAAATTATTCCATGTTTGAAGCTTCAGGTATACTCTTTCAAGAGGGATTACATGCAGGTGATTAACCGACAGTTTGTTGTAGAACGTGATGATTATGCAAATGCAGGAAAAGTATCTAGCCAAATTAAACAATCATTAAATCAAATAGGAATACCTGGAGATATTTTAAGAAGAGTTGCGGTAGCAAGTTATGAAGCTGAAATCAATATGATTATACATGCTTGGGGTGGAACAATTTCATGTACACTTGAAGATAATGGTGAACTAACGCTTGTCTTTAAAGATCCAGGTCCAGGAATACCGGATATCGAAAAAGCATTAACACCTGGTTGGTCAACAGCAAATGAAAAAGCAAGACAATTGGGTTTTGGAGCAGGGATGGGATTATTTAATATTAAACGCGTTTCAGATCATTTTGACATTCAAACATCAATAGAAGGAACGACCTTAACAATTGGTTTTATGGTTATCAAATGAGAAGTGTAGTTACCTATACATTAAGTCAATGTGTCAAGTGTATGAAGTGTTTAAGAGCATGCCCAACCAATGCAGTGTTTATACAAAAAGATCGTGTTCATATTAATCATAGTCGTTGTATTAATTGTGGTAAGTGTTTAGATGCTTGCTTAAATCAAGGATTACAATCAAAGGGTAGTACTCTAGTTGATATTAGCAACTATGACTACACTGTTTGTTTGGTACCAAGTTCAATGATTAGTGATTATAAAACACATGAACAAGTAGAAGAATTATTTTATGCAATCAAAATGTTAGGTTTTGATGAAGTTATTGATATAAGTGATATTGAAGGACAAATTACAAAAGAAGCAATCCTACTTTCTGAAATAGAACATGGTAAGAGCTTAATTTCTTCGTTTTGTCCTGTAATCAATAAATTAATTGAAGTTAAGTTTCCAATGTTACTAAGTAGTATTACTGCGATTGATTACGCTAGTGAAATTGCAGCAAGACAAATAAGAAAGAGATGCACAGATAAAGGAAAAGTAGGAATCTTTAATTGTTGTGAATGTATCGCGAAATTAAATCTTGCAAAATATCCTTATGGTAATTCTCAGTTCGAAGTAGATCATGCTTTAGCAATTGTTGATATTTTCCCAATCATTAAAGCAAACATGGGTAAAGGAAAATTACCAATTAGTTTATGCAAAGAAGGATTACAAAGTTGTAATCCTGCAATGATGATGATTGCAGAGAATCATTTGGTAGCTGATGGCTTTGATAAAGTATGTAATATTTTAGAACATGCCGAATTTGGACTATTAAGTGAATTTGATTTGTTGACATTATTCCCATGTTTTAATGGTTGTCTTGGAGGTAATTTACTTTGGGGCAATAGTTATTTAACAAAGAATAATATTCATCAATTATGCAATGTTAAAGAGAAATCAATTTCCAATTTACCTTTTGAAGAAATTTATGGTGAGAGTACCATCGATGATGTCAATGACATGCGTAGTATTCAGGAAAGACTAGTTTTCTTTTCAAAAGTAAATGACCAGCTTGAACAGCTTCCAGGATATGATTGTGGAGCTTGTGGATTTGCAAGTTGTCGTATTATGGCAGAAGAAATAGCGACAGGGAAAAAGACAATACAAGATTGTCGTATCCATCGCAATGAGGTAAAACAAAATGAAAGTAAGTGAATTGGTTCAAAAGACAGGGTGGAATAATATTTCTACAGATGATTCAATGCAAAAAGAGATTACTGGTGTTTATGTAGGCGATCTTCTAAGTTGGGTGATGGGAAAAGGTGAACAAGGTCAAGCTTGGATTACTGTTCAGTCTCACATCAATGTAATCGCGGTAGCTGTTTTGCTTGAGTTTAGTTGTGTCATCATAGCTGATGAAGTGAGTGTACCAGATGATGTCTTAGCGAAAGCCAAAGAAGAAAATCTTGCGATAATCACAACGAATTCCTCATCCTATGAATGTACAAGAAAGTTAATTGAACTTGGTTTATAATGTTTTACGACTTTCATATTCATAGTTGCTTATCACCCTGTAGTAATGATGATATGACTCCAAATAATATTGCTCAAATGGCAATGTTGAAGGGATTAAACTATATTGCAATATGTGATCATAACTCGATGAAACAACAAGATGTATTCAAAAAAGTATGTGACACAATTGGTATAAAAATGATGTATGGCGTTGAGATACAAACCAGCGAAGAAGTCCATGTTTGTTGCTATTTCTTGAAACAAGAAGATTGTAAAGAGTTTCAATTGTGGATCGATTCAAAAACAAATCATGTTAAGAATAATGAACAGTTTTTTGGTAAACAAATCTTATGCAATGAATTTGATCAGGTGATAGGCTACGAAGAATATTTGCTTATTAACTCACTCAATGCAAGTTTGAATGAAACTATAACACAAGTTCATACGTGTCATGGTAAAGCTGTTTTAGCTCATGTATTGGATAGAGTTAATAGTGTTACTCATCAACTTGGATTTATTCCTGAAGACTGTGAATTTGATGGATTAGAAGTAAAAAATCTAAATCAAATGATTACAGTGAAAGAGAAACATCCATGGATGAAAGAAACGACTTGGTTTATTAATTCAGATGCACATCAATTAATTGATATTAGTGAACCAGAGAACGCAATGAGTTTGAACGAATTCGAATTGTTTTGGGGGAAAACATTATGATGCAAGATTGCGCTATGCAAATTCTCGAATTAATTATGAATAGTATTCATGCAAATTCATCATTTATTGAAGTCTATATCAAAGATAGTTATTTAGAAAATAAATATCAATTCAAAGTTCAAGATAATGGTAAAGGTATGAGTCAAGAAACCCTTGAGCATGTTACAAGTCCATTTCAAACTTCACGTACAACGCGTAAAGTAGGATTGGGAGTTGCATTCATGAAAGGATTAACGGAACAATGTAATGGATCATTTACGATTACATCAAAAGAAAAAGTAGGAACTACAATCATTGCTACTGTGCAGAGAAATCATTGGGATACACCGGCTATAGGTGATTTGGGTGAGATGATGATGTGCAGTATTCAAGCGAATGAAAAGATTGATTTCTATTTTGTATATGAAACAGATACACAAAAATTTGTCTTTGAATCCAAAGAAGTTAAAGAAAAGATTGAGGGTGTAAGTATTCTTGAACCTGATATTCTTCTATGGATTAGAGAATATATTAATCAAGGCATACAACTTGCGAAGGAGAATCGGTTATGAAAAGTTTAGAAGATTTAAAGAAAATGAGAGAAGAAGCTTTAAAAAAGGTCGATATGCGTGATGGCGATAAGGATTATCGTATTGTAGTAGGTATGGCAACTTGTGGTATAGCTGCAGGAGCTCGTCCTGTTTTAAATCGTCTTGTGGAAGAAGCATCAAAAAATAATTATTCTTGCGTAGTAACACAAACTGGATGTATTGGTTTATGTGTTTATGAACCAATTATAGAAATTTTTGATCGTGAAGGTAATAAAACAACTTATGTTCATGTAAATCCAGATAAAGCCGCAATTATTTTACGTCGACATGTTGGTTTAGGTGAACGTGTTGACGAATACACAATAGATAGTGTGAAGTAGGAGATAACTATGGAAAGAATAAATGTACTTGTATGTGCGGGAACTGGGTGCACATCATCAAATTCAATGCTTGTTGTTGAAAAATTTCATGAAGTATTAGAAAAATATAATTTAACAGATGAAGTCAAAGTTATTAAAACTGGATGTTTTGGTTTATGTCAAAAAGGACCTATTGTTGCGATTTATCCAGACAAGGTATTTTATAATCATGTTGCTGTTGTTGATGTTGAAACAATTGTTAGTGAACACTTGTATAAAGGTAGAAAAGTAGAACGTTTGGAAATGACAGATATCGATGAAGAAACAAAAGAAAAGATTTTTGATATCGATAGTATTCGTTTCTATTCGAAACAAAAACGTATTGCACTAAAAAATTGTGGTGTAATTAATCCAGAAGATATACAAGAATATGTAGCTAAAGATGGTTATATGGCACTTGGTAAAGCAATTACAGAAATGACACCTCAAGATGTAATTGATGAAATGAAGAAATCAGGACTTAGAGGAAGAGGAGGCGGAGGATTTCCAACTGGATTGAAATGGCAATTCGCTGCTGATCAACCTAAAGGGGATAAATATGTAATTTGTAATGCGGATGAAGGAGATCCAGGAGCATTTATGGATCGTTCTATTCTTGAAGGAGATCCACATGCTGTTCTTGAAGCAATGGCTATTGCAGGATATGCAATAGGTGCTCAACAAGGATATGTTTACATACGTGCAGAATATCCAATTGCTGTAGATCGTTTGAAAATTGCGATTGAACAAGCTAAGGAATATGGATTACTTGGAAATAATATTTTTGGCACAGATTTCTGCTTTGATATTGAAATTCGTTTAGGAGCTGGTGCATTCGTTTGTGGTGAAGAAACCGCATTGATTATGTCCATTGAAGGAAAACGCGGTATGCCGGTATCGAAACCTCCATTCCCAGCGGTATCTGGTGTTTGGGGAAAACCAACAATTATTAATAACGTTGAAACTTTCGCAAATGTGCCTCAAATTATTTTACTTGGTTCAGAATGGTTCTCAAGTATTGGTACAGAAAAATCAAAAGGTACTAAAGTATTCGCATTAGGTGGTAAAATTGCGAACACTGGTTTAGTAGAAATTCCAATGGGTACAACACTTCGTGAAGTTATTTACGAAATTGGTGGAGGATGCCCAAATAATAAGAATTTTAAAGCAGTTCAAACAGGTGGACCATCAGGTGGTTGTTTAACAGATAAACACTTGGATACAAAAATTGACTTTGATAACTTAATATCATTAGGATCAATGATGGGTTCTGGTGGAATGATTGTATTAGATGAAGATAACTGTATGGTTGACGTTGCACGTTTCTATATGGATTTCATTGTAGATGAATCATGTGGTAAATGTACTCCATGTCGTGTTGGAACAAAACGATTACTTGAAATGTTAGAAACAATATGTAAAGGTGAAGGTACTCTTGAATTATTAAAAGAGATGGAAGATTTATGTATTAGTATTAAAGAAACAGCTCTTTGTGGATTAGGTCAAACAGCACCAAATCCTATTCTATCTACACTCTCACAATTTAAAGATGAATATATTGCTCACGTTGTTAATAAAAAATGTCCAGCAGGAGTATGTAAAGCATTGCTTCAATACAAAATTAATCCAGATACATGCCGTAAGTGCAGTATGTGTGCAAAAACATGTCCAGTAGGTGCTATATCGGGTGTTCCTGGTAAAGAACCATATGTAATTGATACAACCAAATGTATTAAGTGTGGCGCTTGCTTCACTACATGTCGCTTCCAAGCGATTGAAAGGGGATAAGAATTTATGGCAATGATTAACTTAAAAATAAATAATATTCCAGTTCAAGCAGAAGCTGGAGCAACCATCTTAGAAGCTGCCTACCAAGCAGGTATTAAAATACCTACATTGTGTTATTTAAAAGGATTAAACAAAACAGGGGCATGTCGTGTTTGTTTAGTTGAAGTTAAAGGTGCTAAGAATTTAGCTGCTTCTTGTAACTATCCGGTAAGTGAAGGGATGGAAGTATTCACACACTCTGAAAGAGCGTTAGCAGGTAGACGTAACTCTGTTGAACTGTTGATGTCAAATCATAATAAGAATTGTTTAAGTTGTAAACGCAATCAAACTTGTGAGTTACAATCACTTGCAAGTGACTTGAATATTCGAGAAAACAGATATGAAGGCAAACACTCAAAACCAACCTATGATGAAGTATCACCAGGAGTAGTTCGTGATACAAGCAAATGTGTGTTGTGTGGTCGTTGTGTAGCTGCATGTAAATGGTATCAAGGTCTTGGTATTTTAGGATTCCAAGGAAGAGGATTTGAATCAAAAGTAGGTCCTGTATTTGATAAGAGTTTTGCAGAAGTTAACTGTATGCAATGTGGACAATGTATCAATGTTTGTCCAGTAGGTGCGTTAACTGAAAAAGAAGATATTCACGAAGTTTTTATGGCACTAAATAATCCTAATAAACACGTAATTGTTCAAACTGCACCTGCTGTTCGTGCATCTCTTGGAGAAGAATTTGGTTATCCTATTGGAACACGAGTTACAGGTAAAATGGTAGCTGCATTAAGAAGATGTGGATTCAATCGTGTCTATGATACAAACTTTGGTGCTGACTTAACAATCATGGAAGAGGGTACTGAATTTATTGAACGTGTCCAAAAAGGTGGTACATTACCAATGCTTACATCTTGTTCACCGGGCTGGATTAAATACATTGAATCAGAATATCCTGATTTATTAGATCATTTAAGTACTTGTAAGAGTCCTCATATGATGTTAGGTGCTATTATTAAGTCATATTATGCAAAAACAAAAGGAATTGATCCTCGAAATATTTATGTTGTTTCTATTATGCCTTGTACTGCAAAGAAAACAGAAATTCTTCGTCCTGAAAATCGCATTTCAGATATTCAAGATGTCGATGCAGTATTAACTACAAGAGAATGCGGACGCTTAATTAAGATGTATGGTATTGATTTCAATAATCTTGAAGATGAATTGTTTGATCAAGATATGTTTGGTGAATATTCAGGAGCTGGTGTTATCTTTGGTGCTACTGGTGGTGTTATGGAAGCAGCACTTCGTACTGTTAAAGAAATTCTTGAAAATAAACCACTTGATACAATTGATTTTGTAGAAGTACGCGGTATGCATGGTATTAAAGAAGCTTCATTACAAGTTGCAGGAATTGATGTGAATATTGCAGTTGCAAGCTCTATGTCAATGGCAAAAGGATTACTTGAACAAATTAAAAATGGTACATCAAAATATCATTTTATAGAAATTATGGGATGTCCTGGTGGATGTATAAATGGTGGAGGACAATCAATTGTTCCAGCTGTAGTAAGAAATACTGAAACGATGAATAACTTTAAAAATCTACGTGCTAAAACGTTATATGATGAAGATTTAGATTGTGCTATAAGAAAGTCTCATGAGAATGAACAAATACAACAATTGTATAAGAATTACTTAGGAGAACCATGTGGACATAAATCACATGAATTATTACACACAACTTATAGCAAGAAAGAGAAATTTACGATATAGCTTAGGAAACCAGTTTTCACTGGTTTCTTTTTGTTTGTATTGTTAACCATAGATGATACATGGTTGACATTAGGTAAGAAAAGAAGTATTCTAGATAACGGTGATGAAAATGAGTACAAAAGAAAAAGTATATAGTCTATTAAGACATTCCAATAAACCTATATCGGGAGAATTTCTCGCAAAAGAATTAAATTTATCGAGAACAGCAATTTGGAAAGCTATAAATTCATTAAAAAATGAAGGTCATTTAATACAAGGAAAACCAAATGAGGGTTATTTTATATTGGAAGAAAGTAAAGAATTTAATGCTGAAGCTACTTTAAGTCACTTAAATCCAAATAATCGTTCGCATGTCGTCGTCTATGAAACGATTGAATCTACAAATACAATTGCAAAACAAATGGCAGAATTAAATGAACCTGAATGGTCTCTTATCTTATCAAAAAACCAAACAAAGGGTAGAGGAAGATTTGAAAGAGCCTTCTATTCGCCATTTGGAGGGTTGTATATGTCGTTTATTATTCGACCAAGTATTCAACTCAATGATGTAAATTTAATCACCATGAATGCTGCAATAGCGGTGTATGATGCTGTAAAGAAATATTGTCACATAGATTTAGGAATTAAATGGGTAAATGATTTGTTTCTCGATGATAAAAAAGTAGTAGGTATTCTCACTGAAGCAGCTATTGATTTTGAATCTAAGTCATTTAAATATGTTGTGGTTGGTATTGGTATTAACCTAAAATTATCAAAGATACCAAATGATTTAAAATCAATTATTACAGATTTAAATATAAGTGATGATTTTGATAAAAATTTATTTGTTGCTGAAATAATAAATAATTTTGCGATCAATACAACCAAATCAAAATTAGATATTGTTTCACATTATCGTTCTAATAGTATCGTGATCAATAGAGAAGTCTTCATCTCTGGTAGTTATTCTGGATATGCAAAAGTATTAGAAATTACAGATGATGGAGAATTAATCGTAGAAACAAAGCAGGGTGAAAAAATAATGTTGAACTCTGGTGAAATATCATTAAGGAGAATAAACCATGAATAATCAAACAAAACCATTAATCCAATGTGCACTGCTTGCAGGTGCAATCGCTATATGTTCACAAATTCAAATACCATTGCCTATGGTGCCAATTAACCTAGCATTGCTTGCTGTTCATGTTGCAGGTATAGTATTAAAACCAAAATATGCAATATTAACTGTTTTAGTTTATATCGCACTTGGTTTCATTGGTTTACCCGTATTTTCAAATTTTTCTGGAGGTGCTCAAGTGCTCTTTGGTCCTACAGGAGGGTATATACTTGGATACTTATTGGATGCAATCCTTATTAGTTACGGCATGCAAAAATTAAAATTTTCTCTACAAACTGTTTTAATACTATGTATTATTGGAACATTAGGTTGTTACATCTTTGGAACAATTTGGTTTATGATAATTACACAAACTGCTCTACCACTAGCTCTTGTATATTGTGTAATACCATTTATTCCAGGAGATATGATTAAAGCAATTCTTGCAACTTTATTAGCAAAACGATATCTATTAAGTAAACGTATTTGAATTTTCAACTTCTGTGATATAATTTGAAAAAGGTTAAAGGTAATGAAGATGATAGAAGAATACTTAAATCAGTTTTATAGAGAATTTAATGGTTCAAAGATAATGGTTTTATCATCGTCTTATCAAGATAAAGTTTCATCTCGAATGATGAGTATTATTCAAATGGAAGGTAAATTTTACTTTCAAACTGATAAAACATTTAGAAAATACAATCAACTCATTCAAAATCCAAATGTTTCATTATGTATTGAGAATATTCAAATTGAAGGAAGTTGTGTTGAGTTAGGAAAACCAAGTGAATATCCTAAATTTTGTGAAGTATTCAAAAAGATGTTTGAGAAATCATTTCTTGCATATTCACACTTAGAAAATGAAAGGTTGTTTGAAATAACTCCGATTCGAATTGAAAGATGGATTTATAAAGAAAATACTCCATTTATTGAAATTTTTGATTTGTTGGAAGAAACACATTTACTAATTGAATATAAAGGTGAGTAAAGAAAAACATATCCTTCGTAGATATGTTTTTTTAATTCATATATTTTTTTAATAATGGGTAAAGTAATTGAGTAATTTTACTTAAAATTGGAATAGGCAATAAGTCAAATTCTCCAATAAAAACATGGATAAGAGGGTTAAAACTTGACTTAAACATCGTTAATCCATCATCGAGTGTTCCTTCTACTCCTCCAAAACTGAATTCAGAACATCCATGTTCTTTAGCCCAACGTATTGATTCATAACGTAAAGGATAAGTAGAATTGAATTGTTTGTAGGTATCATCATATCCTGAGTAGAGAATTTCAGTTGTATCTTTACTTTTAACCAATAGACATGCACTGAGTAATGTATCCTCATTATAACAGGCTAAGACACAAGCATTATCTTGAAATGCGGCGAGGATATCATCAAAGTATTTTTGATTACGTAGTTTTATTTGATGTCTTTGTTCAGTGCAATGGACCATTGCTACTAAACTTTTTGAATCATGTTCTTCTTTAATAACGACCCCTTTTTTTATACTAGCACGTACTTTTTTTAAAGTTTTAGATGGAATACGCTCATCGAAGATTGTTTCAATCGGATAAACAAGTTGAATCCGAGGTTGAATTGTATCTTTAATCAAAAGAGTATACCCACAATGTCTCAAACCAACAAATTCCAATTTTTGAATTAAATTATTATTTTGTGCAGTTGGTACTTGATCTTTCTCATCAAATGAAAAATTACCAATAACAAGATTAGGATCGAATTTTGCAAGTAATACTTTTTTTGCTTTTAAAAATTGTTTTATGTTTGATAAGAAGAATTGAAGTAACTTTGCATTGTGCACATCTAAAATTGGTCCTCGTGGTGCATAAGCAAAACTAAACCCAAAAGGGACAGAACGACATAAAATTAAGCATCCAGCAATTATCTCATTATTTTCGACTACACCTAAATAATAGGGAGTCCAATTCGATTTAAGTCTAGCCCACGATTCAGATTGAAAGATGCTATTTTCATTTGAATGATAACTAAACTTATTAAATTCAGAAGATGTTAATTGTTTGAATTCCATTGTACTCTCCTCACTTTATCTATTATAGCATACAAAAGAAAAGGGAAATTTCCCTTATTCTTCAGTCATATCTTTTAATTCAGTTAATAATTCATCAAAATGTATTTCTGTAATATCTTGTTGACCTCTAACTTTACATTCGACAATATTTTCAATTGCTTTTTTACCAACAGTTATTCGAACAGGAACTCCAATTAAATCCATATCTTTGAATTTAACTCCAGGTCTTTCATCACGGTCATCGAGTAAACACTCGATACCATTGGCATGGCACATATCATAAATTTTATTTGCAAGTTCAGTTTGCACTTCATCTTTTATCGAGATAAGGACAACAGCTACTTTATAAGGAGCAATTGACATTGGCCAAGATAAACCATCTTCATCTGCATATTGCTCAGCAATAGCAGCCATACAACGTGCTGGTCCTATTCCATAACTACCCATCCAAACTGGTTGTAACTGATTTTCAGCATTTAAGAATTCTAGACCTAAAGCATTTGAATACTTAGTACCTAATTTAAATGTGTTTCCAACTTCAATACCATGTTTAAAGTAAATTTTACCACCACAATGAGGACAAGTATCTCCTTCTTGGATATTACGAATATCTGAAACAAGAGTAGGATTAAAATCCGATATATTAACTCCAATATAATGATATCCAGTTTTATTAGCACCTGTAATAAAGTTATGCATCTTACTTACTTCATTATCCATGACTAATTCACACTTAATATCGATTGGACCTGCAAATCCAACAGCTGCATTGGTAACGCGTGTTACAGTTTCAGCATCCGCTAGTTCAACATTTAAGGCATTATAAAGTTTTCTTAATTTTGTTTCATTTACTTCACGATTTCCTTTAACCATACAAGCAACTACTTTATCATCAACTTGATAAATCAAAGTCTTAACAAATTTACTTGCAGGTTGTTTTAAGAAATCAACAACTTCTTCGATTGTTCTTGCATTAGGTGTTTCAACTAATTCTAATTTCATTTGTTCAAGTGTAGTCGGGTTTTCATCTACTACACATTGCGCTACTTCAATATTACTAGCGAAATCACATTGATCACATAAAACCAGGATATCTTCACCAATATCAGTTACAGCTTGAAATTCTTCGGATAATAAACCACCCATAACTCCTGTATCTGCTTTTACAATTTTATAGTCAAGACCTAAACGATCAAATATTTTTTTGTATGCATTGAATTGTTTAGCATAAGCAACATCCAAACCAGCTTCATCGCGATCAAAAGTATAGGCATCTTTCATGATAAATTCACGAACACGAATTAATCCAAATCGAGGGCGTGGTTCATCACGGAATTTAGTTTGTATTTGATACAAAGAGAAGGGTAAATCTTTATAAGATCTAATCTTCATTTGTGCAGCCATCGCAAATAATTCCTCATGTGTTGGACCCAATACAAATGGTTTAGCAAATCTGTCTTTTAATGAAAACATACTTTTACCAAATCCATCACGACGTCCTGATGCTACATAAACATCTTCAGGAATAAGTGCTGGCATGATTAATTCTTGGCATTCTGTTGCGTTCATTTCTTCACGAATAATTCCGGTAATATTGTTAAGAACTTTATACCCTAAGGGAAGAATCATATAAACGCCTGCAGAACTTTTCTTAATCATTCCTGCGCGAACAAGTAGGTTACTACTTTTTGAATCTTCATCTTTACCATTTTCTCTTAAAGTATAAAAGAAACTATTTTTTAATTTCATATTCTCTTTCCTCACTATCTCTATGATTATATATCAAAATGCCTTTACTTAAAAGATAATTTGAACTATAATTACATAAATTAAATTAAGGAGGAGAGTCATTTCATGGCATTTTATTACAACGAAGCAAGTCACACATTCAGTGAATATTTGTTAGTACCAGGCTATTCAAGTAGTGATTGTGTACCAAGCAAGGTTTGTTTAAAAACACCACTGGTTAAATTTAAAAAAGGTGAAGAACCTGCAATTTCATTAAATATACCCATGGTAAGTGCAATTATGCAATCTGTTTCAGGTGAAAACATGGGGATTGCATTAGCTAAAGAAGGTGGCGTTGCTTTTATATTTGGATCTCAAAGTATTGAATCTCAAGCGATGATGGTTTCCAAAGTTAAAAATTATAAAGCTGGCTTTGTAGGAAGTGATTCGAACTTAACACCTGACCAAACATTAAATGATGTATTGGATCTACTTGACAAGACAGGGCATTCAACGATGCCTGTAACTCATGATGGTAGTGCAAATGGTAAATTATTAGGAATGGTTACAAGCCGTGATTACCGTATTTCACGTTTACATGGTGATTCAAAAGTTGCTGAATTTATGACACCATTTGAAAAATTAGTAACTGCTCATGTATCTAGTACTTTAAGTGATTGTAATGATATCATTTGGGAACATAAATTAAATACACTTCCTATTATTGATGATAATCAAAATCTTGTATACTTAGTATTTAGAAAAGACTATGATTCACACAAAGAAAATCCAAATGAATTATTGGATAACGATAAAAGATATGTTGTCGGTGCTGGTATCAATACACGTGACTTTGCAGAACGTGTTCCTGCATTAGTTGAAGCAGGTGCAGACGTATTGTGTATTGACTCAAGTGAAGGATTCAGCGATTGGCAAAAACTAACGATTGATTGGATTCGTAGCAAATATGGCGACAGTGTAAAAGTTGGAGCTGGAAACGTTGTTGATAAAGAAGGATTTGAATTCTTAGCAAACGCTGGTGCTGACTTCATTAAAGTTGGTATTGGTGGTGGATCAATCTGTATCACTCGTGAAACTAAAGGTATTGGACGCGGTCAAGCTACTTCAGTCATTGAAGTTGCTAAAGCACGTGATGAATACTTTGAAAAGACAGGCGTATATATTCCTATCTGTTCAGATGGTGGAATCGTTTATGACTATCACATCACATTAGCATTAGCTATGGGTAGTGATTTCGTAATGTTGGGACGTTATTTTTCAAGATTTGAAGAATCTCCTACAAATAAATTAATGATTAATGGTAACTTTGTTAAGGAATACTGGGGCGAAGGAAGTAATCGTGCTCGTAACTGGCAACGTTATGATTTAGGTGGAGCTGGCAAATTAAGTTTTGAAGAAGGTGTTGATTCTTATGTTCCATACGCTGGACCATTAAAAGACAATGTTACGACAACACTTGCAAAAGTTAAATCAACAATGTGTAACTGTGGTGCGCTTACTATTGATGAACTTCAAAAGAAAGCTAAACTAACACTCGTAAGTGCAACATCTATTGTTGAAGGTGGAGCACATGATGTCATTGTAAAAGATAAAACAAATGATAACTATAAATAACTCGCATAACTGCGGGTTATTTTTTTTGTCATTTTATAAGAGTCATTATAATTCTTATAGAGAGGAAGGGCACTAACATGTACACTTATTGTGATGTGATTTATTATGATACGAAAACCAATGAAACTGTATTAATGAAAGACAAGGAAGAAATAAAACGACTAAATGGCAAGCCAATTAAATGGATAAAAATTTGGTGTTTGGAAAATGGTTCATCACTTGAAGGAAGACAAGCTAGTTTCTCATATTTATGTAAAGTTCATCAAAAACCATGTATATTAATTAATGAAATGGAATTGCTTCTATTGTTACCTACACAGTCTATCCAATCAGAACAATGTCTTTATATTCAATATCGAAATATTGATAAAATTGTCACCTTAAATTCAAAATCATGTTTATTAATCACTAGAAACGGGTATGAGTATGATTTAAATGTTGATGCTAGAATTATTAAAAAACAAATCAAAAGATCAAATGAGTACGTCAAGAAATTGCATGATATACAACGAAAATTCATATTTCTAGACTAATTTACATGCTATAATATCTTAGGTGATTATGTGAACAACGATATTTTGATTTATTTATTACTCTTTTTATTTATCTTGGTGCTAGTGGGTATTGGTATCTTGATTTTTGTTGTGAGTAAAAATAGCTTAAATCAACGCTACTTCATTAAAGATTCGCTGATACAATCACGAAATGAAACATCTCAAGAAATGGATCAACTAAAAACCAAAATGATGCAAGACTTAGTTCTGTTTCAAACAAATATTGTTAATTCAATGAAAGGTGATTTCAACCAACTTAATGAGAATACCGTTAATCGATTAGTAAATATTGAAACGAAAGTGAATGAAAGTTTATTGCAAGGCTTTGATCGAACGAATAAAGCATTCACAAATATATTAGAACAAATGGCAAGAATTGATGAGACACAACAAAATTTAAAATCATTATCCAGTAATATTACAAGCCTACAAAATGTCTTAACTGATAAAAAAACTAGAGGTACTTATGGTGAAATTGAATTATATTCAATTTTGGAAAGTGTATTTGGTAATAATGAAAAACGATTCTCTCGCCAAGTAAAACTATCCAATGGTTCGATAGCGGATTGCGTTATACATGCGCCTTTACCATTGGGTGAAATTGTGATTGACTCAAAGTTTCCATTGGAAAATTTCAACCGCATGTATGATGAAGATGTATCAACGCAAGAGTTAATTCGAGTTAAGAATGAGTTTAGAAAAGATGTTACAAAACACATAAAAGATATTAAAAGTAAATATTTAATACAAGGAGAAACTGCTGAAATAGCCTATATGTTTATTCCAGCTGAGGCAATATTTGCAGAGATATATGGACATTACGATGATTTAATACAATTATCCTATGAATCTAAGGTATACCTCGTATCACCAACAACTCTTATGGCATACATTACTGCGATAAAAGCCATCTATTTAGGGCAAGAAAGAAATGATCGAGTGGTTGAAATACAAGAAGAATTTATTAAATTATCAAAGGAATTTGAACGTTTCCAAGAAAGATTCTTATCAGTAAATCGAGATTTTGATAAAACGTATAAAGATATGCAATCAGTAAGCATTACTAGTGATAAAATAATCAAAAGATTCAAACAAATTGAATCTGTCCAATTAGATGAGGAAAAGCCAATACATAGACTTTTAGGGGAAAGTGAAGATGGATCAGAAGAAAATTAAACACTTTATTAGATTAACAACGATAGTAATGTTTTCATCATTATTATATTCAATTTCTATGAATGCATTCGTAGAAGCAGGAAACTTATTTCCGGGTGGTTTTTCAGGTATATCGCTCTTAATTATAAGGGCAGCTAAATTATTTCTAAATATTGATATTTCATTTTCAATATTGTATTTTTCACTCAATATACTTGTAACAATTCTTGTATATAAATATGTAGGAAAAATGTTTATTACCTTTTCAATACTTTGGTTCACTTGTACTAGTATATTTACATCTATCTTGCCGCAATTTCCACTCACACAAGATTTATTATTGATTACAATTTTTGGTGGTATTTTAAGTGGATTGGGAATGTCTATCGCATTACGAAATAACGCAAGTAGTGGAGGGGTAGATTTTATTGCAATCTATGCATCCAGTCGTTTTAATATTTCAACATGGAATTATGTATTCATCTTTAACTCATCGATTTTATTAATTGCAGGGTTATTATTTGGTTGGAACCAAGCATTATACTCAATTATTTTTCAATTTTGTAGTACACAAATAATCAATGAATTACATACACGGTATAAGTTGAAAAACTTATACATCATTACAACTACACCGGATGAAGTTTGTGAAGCCATCTTTAGAAATACTCGCCATGGTATTACAAAGCTTTGGGGAGAAGGGGCTTATTCTCATCAACCTAGATGTTTTATGTTTATGACAATCAATGCTTATCAAGTAAATGAAGTTGTGGATTCAATTTTATTAGCCGATCCAAGAGCTTTCATTAATGTTGCGAATAGTGAACGTATTGTAGGTAATTATTACCAAAAGCCGCTAGAATAAGAAAGAGTATTTACTCTTTTTTTATTTGATTGTGAAAAAACGATATGATATCATAAAGTAAACTACGGTTGTAAACCTTTTAAATATAAGGAGAAGTTATGAAAAGATATAGACTGATTATTGCGTTCACAATAGTTGTAGGTGCCTTAATATGCATTCAATATTTTAATTCATTGAATCAAGGCAACTTAAAAATCCCTAGAGAAATTCAAGAAATATACGCAAATGTCGATAATTTTGAAACCTATTTAACGAATAAATATCGAACTGATGTTCATGTAGAAACAATAGCCGTCGATTTTGATCCATATCCAAAAGTTGAGTATGTTGCCACTTTAGCTGAACTGAACAATTTAAAGTATATTGGAGTCGAAAATATTAGTATAGATACTCCTGTTGATTACACGTCAATGGATTATCAAAAACCTGGTCTTAACCCCTTTGCATTTATCAATGCTTATGCGTTAACAGAATTATATAAAGAAGATATACAAAACATATTTGAAGGGTATAACATTGAATTATATGTATTTCAAAATCAGTTTTTAGAGGATATCGAAACATATTATAAAGATATCCGATATGATAAATCATTATCATTTTACATAGCAGTAGAATCTAGTGAAAAATTAGCTAAACAAGAATCTATTTTAAGAGAATATACACAATCAGATTATAAAGGTGAAGTAAGAGGCGAACCAATGATGTTCAGTCATGTCTATTATGTTGATAACTTAGATTGTTTAAAACGTATTGAAGATTTATTTTGGGCTAACTTTAGTAATTCAAGTTCTATGAATATTCATAATTATTTGAAGAATGATTCAGGTTTTACAGAGTTTAGAAAATCATAGAAAAAGATTGGTTATCGAATTTCGATACCAATCTTTTTTTGCACTTTCACTAACTTTTTATGAGCCATTAAACGTGCTTTATTTGCACCATCTTCTAACACTTTTTCAATTTCACCACTCTTCATGATTTCGTTGTATTTTGATTGAATTTTTTCTAGTTCACTTACAACAACATCTGCAACAGCTTTCTTAAAATCACCATAACCAGAGTTTTCAAATTGTTTTACTAATTCATCAATAGATATTCCTGTTAAACTTGACATAATTTCTAGTAAATTAGAAACCCCTGGTTGATTTGCAGGGTCATAATTTACTTTTCCGAAGTTATCAGTAACTGCAGACATTACTTTCTTTCGTGCAACATTTAAATCATCAAGAAGGTGGATGCATCCTTTGTCTCCTTTATCTGATTTACTCATTTTTTTAGTAGGTTCACTTAATGACATAATACGTGCTCCAACTTTTGGTACGATTGGTTCAGGCACTTTAAATAATTCAGTGTTATAACGATTGTTGAAACGCAATGCTAAATCACGTGTTAATTCTACATGTTGTTTTTGATCTTCTCCAACAGGTACAAAATCAGGATCATATATTAAGATATCTGCAGCCATAAGAGCAGGGTATGTGTATAAACCACCGGTTAAATTAGTTTCACCTTTCACTTGTTTATCTTTAAATTGTGTCATACGATTTAACTCACCCATATAAGTTGAACAACACATAATAAACCCAAGTTGGGCATGTTCCATAACATCTGATTGCAAGAAAATCGTACTTCTTTCAGGATCCAATCCACACGCAAGATATAAAGCAATCGCATCTTTTAAATTCTTTTTTAACTCAGTTGGATCTTGTGGTACTGTAATACAATGTAGATTCGCAATGAATACGATCATTTCATACTCATCTTGATACTTTACAAAGTTGCGTAATGCACCAATGTAGTTTCCTAGTGTTAATTGACCACTTGGTTTAATTCCACTTAACATTTTTTTCATTTTTGTAGCCTCCTTTGACTAAACAAGAAAATTGATTTGTTACACAAATTATTTAAAGAACCTTTATGAAGTTCCC
>NZ_JAVWNC010000044.1:0-18641 GCF_036637135.1 Anaerorhabdus sp.
TGAGCTCCTTCATGTATGAATATATTCTAACATAAACTCTTCACAACTTGAATATGATTCAAGTTGTTTTCACTGAACTTTCACGCATATTCCTTATCGCATGTGCTCTGTTCATCGCTATATCTTTACTTTAATCATAGTGAACTTTCCTAAAAGATAAAAAAAATAGACACATGTCTACTTTTTTATTAAATGGTGGGGATAATGGGACTTGAACCCATACGATGTTGCCATCACCGGATTTTAAGTCCGATGCGTCTGCCTATTCCGCCATATCCCCGATTTAGTTTTGTTGGAGGTTCCTGCCGGACTCGAACCGGCGATCACAGAGTTGCAGTCTATTGCCTTACCAACTTGGCTAAGGAACCAGTTTATCGTTTCCGTGCTTTATTATTATATATGAGTGCCTATGAAAAAGCAACAATAAAATAAACTTTTTTCACAAAGAAAAAGCGAGTAAATTTACTCGCCATATCTTATTGATTTTTTACTTTAATCCATAAGTCTGCTAAGACTTTTTTCATTGCTTCATTGTGTCTAAAGAATTCATCATTTGGATTGTCTGTACGTGGAAGATAAGCAACGTTACCATCAAATTCTCCACCCTCTAGTATCATTTCATCTAAAACATTTTTATTTGAGCTAGCATACCCTACAGTTGATGAATTATCATATGATGCATCATCTGTTAATACAAAGTTAATAAACTCATGAGCTAATGCTGGGCATTTAGCGTTTGCAGGAATCACCATTGCATCTACCCATAGATTTGTACCTGATTCTGGTAGATAGTAACTCATATCTTCATTTTCAGATAAGATGTATGCTGCATCACCACTATAAACAACTGCTAAATCTTTTTCACCATTAACCATACTATCAATAACTTCATCAGTTACATATGCAGGATTAACATTCTTATCAAGTTCTAATAACCAATTGTATGCTTCATTAATTTCATCCATATTTTCAGTATTCATTGAATAACCTAATGCTTTTAATGCAATCATGAAACTATCTCTTTCAGAATCGTACATGTAAACTTGGTTTGCATATTTACTATCTTTTAAGATATTAAACCCTTCTTTTTCAATGTCAGCAGGATCTACATTGTTTTTGTTATAAACGATACCTACACTACCCCAAAAATAAGGAACTGAATATGTATTTTCAGGATCAAATGATGCACCCATAATATTTTCATATAAGTTATCTTTGTTTGTAATTTTGCCCCAATCGATTGGTTGAAGTAATTCTTCATCTATTAAACGCTCAATCATATAATCAGATGGAACTAGAATATCATATTGGCTTCCACCTAATAATTTAGTGTACATAACTTCATTTGAATCAAACAATGAATAATTTACTTTTACATTGTATGCATTTTCAAAATCTGATATTACATTTTCACCAACATATTCTCCCCAGTTATATACATTAAGTACATCACAACCATATTGTGCAACTGGATCAACATCACTTGTTTTCTTACCACATCCTGTGAGTGATAGAGCTAATAAACTACATACTACTGTTACTAAAATCTTCTTCATTTACTTTCCCTTTTTTCTTTCTATCTCTAATTAGAGGAACAACATTGACTAATACTAATACAATTGTAATAACAAACACAATAATAGAAGACAATGCATTAATGCTTGGATTTACACGTTTATACATTGTATAAACATAAATCGAAATGTTGTTTACACCAGGTCCTGTTGTAAAGAATGAAATGATGAAATCATCAAATGACATTGTAAATGCAATAAGTGCACCGGACACAATACCTGGAGTAATTTGAGGAATAATAACCTTTATTAAAGCTTGCCATGGTGTGCATCCTAAATCCAAGGCTGCCTCTGCAAGATTATTATCAAGTTGTCTTAGTTTTGGCATAATACTTAAGATTACATATGGAATACAAAACGCAATATGCGCAATTAATAATGTCGCAAATCCTGTTTTAATTTGAAGTGATGTAAAGAATAACATCAATCCTATTGCAGTAACAATTTCCGGATTTAACATTGGAAGATTGTTGATTTGCATTACTGCTTCTTTCATAATTCTTTTTGATTTACTTAATCCAATTGCAGTAATTGTACCAACAATTGTAGAAATAATTGTGGCAAGTACCGCAATAATCACGGTATACCAAATCGCTTCCATCATCGTACGATTGTTAAACATCTTCTCATACCATTGAAGAGAGAAACCCGTAAAATTAGTTAGACTCTTTGAATCATTGAATGAGAATATAACAACATATAGAATTGGCAAATAGAAGAACGCGAGAATTAAAAATAAATATATTCTTGAAGGTAAGCTTTTCATCTTTTTCATTAATCGCCCACCTCTGCACTTTCATAATCCATTTTCTTTGTAATAAACATAGAAATTAAAATAATAATTGCCATGATGAGTGAGATTGCTGAACCGAAGTTCCAATCACCTGTTGATACAAAGTAATTTTCAATCAAGTTACCAACTAAGACAAAGTCTCCTCCTCCAAGTAATTTTGGAATAAAGAAGCTTGATACAGCCGGTAAGAATACAAGAGTAATTCCAGAAATGACTCCTGGGATTGATAATGGTAATATAACTCGTTTGAATGTTTCAAAACGATTTGCACCTAAGTCGTTTGCCGCAGCTATTAAACTTGGATCCATCTTTAATAATGATGTATAGATTTGAAGTATCATGAATGGTAAAAAGTTATACACCATACCAATATATACTTTTACTTCACCGGATACAGGTACATCAAGTAGAATTCCACGCCATGCATAAGTACGCACTAACATGTTAATCCACATCGGTAATGTGATTAGAAGAACCATCATTGTTCTTTTATTCACATTTAATTTAGACATAAAGAATGCCGCAGGATAACCAATCAATATACAGATAACCGTTGTTATTACCGCTAGTTTTAAAGAACGCCACAATACATTAGGAAATATACTATCGCTAAAGAAACGTGCAAAGTTATCGAATGTAAATTGTAGTGTTAAAACGCCATTACCTTCTTTTGTAAATGCATATAATACAATTAATAGCATTGGTACAACAATGAATATTCCAGCCCACACAACATAAGGATAAACTAATCGAGAAAAACTCTTCATCTTTTAGAAACCAACCTTACTCATGACATGAATATCTTCTGGTGAGAATGATAATCCCACTTTCTTGCCTTCTTCTCTAAAATCAGTTGTGTGAATCTTAAATTCTCTACCCTTTGTTGCGAATGTGATTTGGTAATCACCTTCATTGATGTGTTCATCATCAAAATCATACTTAACATCATAAATTTCAACAACACTATCGTCTTCAAGTGACCATGCAGTTGCGTTTGCCCAACGTTTTAAATCCGTATCTAAGGCAATACTTTCTTTGATTTCATCAACTGTTTTATAGAAATCAAATGCTTGTACGGCTTCTTCGTTATTTGCATCTTCTGTAAAGATTGGTTCAATTACAGTAATGTTAATGGTAATACTTGTTCCATTGCTTGTTTCAAAAGTACATGGGTATACACCCTTTGCTTCTTTTATATCATAAGTAACTTTATTAATTGATAAATCTTCATCATCAAAGTTCCATGCTTGCGCATTTGCACGTGCAATTACTTCACCTGTTGTTAGATTTGGAACATCTTCTAAATCCATATAGAAATTACTTGCACTGATTTTTTCTTTCTCAGCCTCATTGACAATATCTTTATTACCTAAGACATGCATTGTAACGGTTTTAGAGGTCCCTGATACTGTTTCTACAATGATTTCATAATGAACACCCTTAAAGAGCACTGACTTAACCTCGCCATTAAGAACACCTTTATTGCGTTGCACAATATCAATATCTTCTGGACGAATCATAATATCTACAGGTTCATTTTCTTTGAAACCATGATCAACACACGTATAATCTTTTTCATCGAAGTTAACTAAGTAATCTTCTTTCATGACACCATCAATAATGTTTGATTCACCAATGAACTTTGCTACATACTCATCAACAGGTTCATTATATATCTCAATTGGTGTACCTATTTGAAGGATTTCTCCTTCTTTCATAACGACAATTTTATCACTCATTGTAAGTGCTTCTTCTTGGTCGTGTGTTACAAAGATAAATGTAATACCAACTTCTTGTTGAATCTTCTTTAATTCATGTTGCATTTCTTTACGTAGTTTTAAATCTAATGCTCCTAGAGGTTCATCAAGTAATAACACATCCGGTTCATTAACTAGTGCTCTAGCAATTGCTACACGTTGTTGTTGTCCCCCTGATAAAAGTGTTACATTTCTTTTTGCATATCCTTCAAGTCCCACAAGACTTAACATACGATT
The DNA here is from genome assembly GCF_036637135.1 of Anaerorhabdus sp. GTDB lineage: Bacteria > Bacillota_I > Bacilli_A > Erysipelotrichales > Erysipelotrichaceae > Anaerorhabdus. Next base: position 4,362 of record NZ_JAVWNC010000044.1, read on the forward strand.
TACTTTTTGTTCAATAATATCTTTTGATTGTTTCTTTATTTTTAAACCAAACGCAATGTTATCATAAACATTTAAATGAGGAAATAATGCATATTTTTGAAAGACTGTATTTAAGTTTCTTTTATATGCTGGAACCTTACTAATTTCATCACCATCAAAGATGATTTCACCAGATGTTTGTTCTAGAAATCCACCCAAGATACGTAATAACGTTGTTTTACCACAACCAGATGGTCCAAGTAATGTCACAAACTCATTTTCATAAATATCCAAATTGATACCCTTGAGTACAATTTGATTATCAAATGATTTCACAATGTTTTTAAATTGAATTAATTTTTTCATAGGTCCCCTCTTCTTCTAGAAAATTGGTGGAGTACATATCCACAATACTTTTGCACTTTGCGCTGAATCATTTTTTAAATAGTGTTGTTCATTCCCCTTAATATAGAATGTCTCACCTTTTTTAATCGAAATACCTTTTTTGCTTTCACCTTTTATAAGTCGAATACGTCCAGATAGTACATATCCAAATTCTTCACCCTCATGAGGTAAAACAAGTTGGCTTTCTCCATTTTCTGATAATTCTAAGAGAATGGGTTCCATTTCATTTTTTTGAGCATTGGGAACTATCCAATTCACAATACTTCCATCTCGTTCATCAACGAAATAATCATCCATACCAAATACGATTTTTTCATCTTTTTCTTCTTGGAAGAATTTCGCCATGGTTGTACCTAGTGCTTCCGCAATATCTTCCAGTGTTTGGATTGATGGCGATGTTAGATTACGCTCCAATTGTGATAAAAAACCTTTGGTTAATTCACAACGACTTGCTAATTCCTCTAGCGTCAGGTTGTTCTTGGTTCTCAGTTGTTTTATACGATGTCCGATATCCACAAAATCGCCTCCTCTTGTTTAGTATTACTAAACTATTGGTTTTCATTTAATAAACGCAAATATTATTATACTTAAACTGACTAAAAATGCAATAGTTTTTATAAACTTTTTGTTTAGTAACCATAAACTTGTATTCCTATTCTATTTCATCCTTCATAATTTTCCAACTGATGTGATAATTTAAACCTAATTTCATAACTACTCAACACAAAAAAACAAATAAAAAAGAGGCCTCAGCCTCTTACTTAATTAAATTTAATAATGATTCTAATGCTGGTTTTGGTTGGAATCCAACAGCGCTTTTCACAACTTGACCTTCTTTGAATGTAAATAATGCTGGAATCGACATGACACCATAGCGTTGTGCTAATTCCCCTAATGCATCAACATCTACTTTCACAAATTCAATTGTTTCGTATGATTTACTTAAATCTTCTAGAACAGGTGCAATCATCTTACATGGTCCGCACCATTCAGCAAAGAAATCTACTAATACAGGTTTGTTAGTTGCAATTAGTGCATCAAATTCTTGTACTGTTTCAATTATCTTCATTTTATGACCTATAATTTACTAGCTGCTGCTTTATCTACGATTACAATAACATTTGGATGGTTTTGTAATGCACTTGCAGGACAATCCTCAGAGATAGGCCCTTTAATCATACCATAAATAGCGTCAGCTTTGTTTTCACCAGTAGCTACTAACAATACCTTCTTTGATTTCATGATTGTCGCAATACCCATTGTAATTGCTTGAGTAGGAACTTCATCAATGCTATCAAAGAAACGAGCGTTATCTAAACGTGTTTTTTCTTGTAAATCAACGATATGAGTTAATGTATCAAAAGAAGTACCTGGTTCATTGAATCCAATGTGACCATTTCCACCAATACCCAATAATTGGATATCAATGTTGTATTCTTTCATTGCTTCTTCATATTTAATGCATTCTGCAGGAACATCATCACTATCACCTACAGGAATATGAATATTTTCTTCAGGGATATTTAAACCATCGAATAAATTTTCATGCATGAATGTATAATATGTTTGTTCATGAGACTTAGGTAAGCCAATGTATTCATCTAAGTTGAATGTGATTACATTCTTATAAGATGTACCGTTTGATTTATGATCTGCTTGCATCTTCTTATATAAACCAATTGGAGTTGATCCAGTTGCTAGTCCTAATACAGGTTTTTCATGAGTTAATACTTCTTCTTTCATCACTTTGAATGCTTCACTGCTTGCTTCATCGTAATTATCTACTACTGTGATTTTAAACATTTCTTCTATCTCCTTCTTATCTCATATATTTATATCACGTTTTCTAGTAAATTTCTATACTATAAGACGTTTCATAATGATGGTTTGGCGCTAAATTGATAGTTCCTTCTCTTTTCTCAAAAGGAATATCATTTTCTGCATAATCTCCATGTCCATGCCAAGGTTCAATACACATAAATGGTGCATTTTGTTTTGTCCAGAATGCTAACCAGCGATATCCTACTAAATCTACAACAACTCCATGCTTTTCATTTGTAAGTTTTACAGATGAAGATTTTGGATATTCAAAACAAATTGTTGGATTATTTTCAAACAAGGAATAATCGCATGGAATCTTCTTATCCTTGTTCATACTGAAAGGACCTAAGATTCCATTTAATACTTCTTCATTTGAGAATTCTAAATGATAATCTTCAAATTTCTCATTTTCGCATAGCGGGCAATTAAATGCTGGATGTAGTCCAAAACTGAATGGCATTGTATTTGCATCGTGGTTTTCAATTTGGTAGCGAATGTGTACTTTTGTATCAACAAGTGTGTAAATTACACGTAGCGTAAATTGAAATGGATAAAGTGCTAATGTTTCTTCCGTTGCATGTAAAACCATTGTGATTTGATTTTCTTCCACTTTTTCAACTTCAAATTCTGCAGAACGTGCAATACCATGATTACCCATGTGGTACTCTTTTCCATGAATAACTTGTTTCTTATTCCAAGTGTTGCTTACCATAGGGAATAGGATTGGGTTTCTTCCTGACCAAAATTCACTGTTACCTTGCCATAAGTACTCAATGCCTGTTTCTTTCATTTTGAAACTTGTCATTTCTGCGCCTTTTGTAGCTACTTCTAAAATTGCCTTATCGTTTTCTACTCTTACCATTTTGTGCTCTCCTATCTTGTGATTGTCTATTATTGTAAATTGGAGGTGGAATTAAACACTTACCATTATTACCTATTAAATCAAGACGATTTGCTTTCTTTAATGCTTCATAAACCAAGTCGTAATTCTTTGGATATGAGTATTGCATGAGTGCCCTTTGAAGTAATTTTTCATGAGGATCTTTTTCAACATAAACTTTCTTTCCTGTCATCGGATCAAGACCTGTATAGTACATACAAGTACTTAAAGTTGATGGTGTTGGATAAAAATCCTGTACTTGTTGTGGTGTATGGCGTATACGTTTTAAATAACACGCTAATTCTACAGCATCATGAATATCACAACCAGGATGACTACTCATTAAGTACGGTACTAAGAATTGATTCTTACCTGCTTCTTTATTGAGGCGTTCATATTTCTTAGTAAAGGAATCATATAATTCGAAATTGCATTTTCCCATTACATCTAAAACCTTATTTGAAACATGTTCTGGTGCTACTTTTAATTGACCGCTTATATGATGTTCAATTAATTCTTTAAAGAATGTATCATCTTTATCGTGCATTAAGTAATCATAACGAATACCTGAACGTACGAAAACTTTTTTAATTTTCGGCAGTTTTCGACAAGCTCTAAGAATTTCCAAATAGTCTTTGTGGTCTACCTTCAAGTTTGGACATGGTTTTGGATGCAAACATTCTTTATGCTTACATGTACCTACTTTTAGTTGTTTATCGCAAGAAGGATGGTAGAAGTTAGCTGTAGGCCCTCCTACATCATGAATGTATCCCTTGAAATCATCATACTCTGTTATACGTTTTACTTCATTCACAATAGAATCCTTTGAACGGCTTTGTATGATACGACCTTGATGTGCTGTTAATGCACAGAAACTACAACTTCCAAAACATCCTCGATTACTGATTACGCTAAATTTAACTTCTTCAATCGCTGGTATGTATTTATATCGAGGATGGAATTTACGCATATATGGTAAACTATAGGAAAAATCCATTTCTTTAGTAGATAATGGTAATGATGGTGTATTTTGTACAACATAACAATTCTTATATGGTTCTACCAATATCGTTGCATTGAGAGCATCATGATTCTCATGTTGAATTTTAAAACTCTCTGCATATTTGCGTTTATCATTTTTTATTTCTTCAAATGTTGGTAGTACCTCATGTTCAAATAAGGCATCAATTGATTTTGTTTGATACACTGATCCACGAATATAAGTAATATCTTTAATATTTAATCCACCATCTAATGCTTCCGCAAGTTCTATAATGCTTGTTTCACCCATACCATATAAAACCATATCTGCATTCGCATCCAATAGAATACTTGGTCTAACTTTATCATCCCAATAATCATAGTGAGCTAATCGGCGAAGTGATGCTTCAATACCACCCAAAATAATAGCGCTATTTGGAAATAACTCTCTTACTTTTTTACTATATACAATTGTAGCTCGGTCAGGTCTTTTCCCCATAACCCCTTCATCAGTGTAACTATCCTTATCTCTTCTTCTTTTATTTACGGAGTAATGATTCACCATTGAATCAATATTACCTGAACTAACTAAGAAACCCAAACGAGGTTCTGCAAATTGCAAGAACTCCTCATTCTTTTTCCAATTCGGTTGCGATAAGAAAACAACTTTATAACCATGTGCTTCTAGCATTCTTGTAATAATCGCTGCACCAAAAGAAGGATGATCAACATATGCATCACCCGAAATATATATAAAATCTGGTTGTTCCCAACCTCTTTGAAGCATTTCTTCTCTATTTATTGGTAGAAATTCCATTTTATCACCCATCACATTATACCAAACTTTCTAGAATGTAACTAAAACTCTTGTGAATTTATTTGTTCTTAATAAGGAACTTATGATTTGCGCAACCACAAAGATTATGATTGGTAACCAAATCGAAAATTCTTGATTCTTATAGTTGAAGAATGTTTGCATTAAATTCATTAAATAAACATGCATTACATAAACTCCAAACGTATTGACACTAATATAGGAAACAAATTTTGATATCCCATTATTCTTAATTTGAATTCGATATAATAAGGAAAACAAGACAACAACCCAGATCATAACAAAGGCATTATCATAGAAGAACTCTGCATAGGTTGTGCCATAGTAACTTGCACCCATAAATGTTTCATAATTCACTACAATTATTGTCATAACTATTAGAATTAAAACGTGTTTCCATACTTTAACCTCAGATTTGATAATTTCTTTTATCTCTGGTTTACCTAAGAAACCTCCCAAGAAAAAGTATGCAAAGTGATTCCATAACCTAAATGTTTGAGGTACATAAGATTGAACCAATGGTTTATCAATCGCTACAAACAAAACATTCACGATATCTGTTCCAAAACAAATCACAAAACAAAGTATCGTGATTAAAAGTGCAGTTTTGGGTTGAATAAACAATTTATGTAATATTGGTAAAAAGAAATGAAGTAGAACTAATGTCCCAATAAACCAAAATTGCCACATATTACCTTTTTGCATTAATCCTAGAGTAAATACTTCTATTGGATTAACCCAAGAACCCTTCATAGTAAAATTCAAAATACTGAAGATGAAACACCATAGAAATACTATCCCTAACATTCTCAACGACTTTATCGTTTGTCTTTTAAATGTAATTTTTTCTTTATTTAGTAATAAATATCCATTAACCATCAATAATAATGGAATTGCACAACCACTTAAGTAATAAACCCAGCGATCTATATTATTACTTGGTATATCAATCAAGTGAAGACAAATTACTGCAAAAGAGGCTATAATCTTAATTAAATCAATACTAACTTCTCTTTTTCTCATATATTTCGCCTCCGTTCAATAAGGATAACACGATTTATTAGTTTTTCAAGTTTTTAGAATATCACAAAATTCACCCAAAATTGTATGTTATAATGATTAGGCTAAATTTTTATTTAGATTTTTATTATGAAAGGAACTAACAATGACTAGAAAAAAGATTAAACCTAGTATAAAACGTATAAGTAAACAAAGCGTTCTCATTTTTTTAGCTGTTGTGATAGCATTTATGATTACTGCTTATGTTGGAGCATTAATTGTCTTAAAAGGACCTTCTCCTACATTAAGTAATTTGGTAACAAGTACATTAATGGAAACACGTAGAGGTAAAGCAGTGGCACACTTGTTCTTTACAAATGATGAGATTGAAGCAATTCTGCAAAAAAATACATTATATGTGACAGATGAAATCACAGATTATACAACTGAAGGATTTGATATTCCTGAAAGTGAAAAAGATAAAATAGAAATTATTCCAATTAGTGGACCTACTTTTAAAGGGACAATGATGATTATTCGAGATCCTTCTCGAATTGAACTTGGTGTCAATGTATTAATGGATACAAACAGCCAAAAAGGATTCCTCGTAGAAGAATTTGTCGCAAGTCAAAATGCGATTGCAGGTATCAATGCTGGTGGTTTTGATGATCCAGGTGGTAAAGGTGATGGAAGTATTCCTTATGGTATCGTCATTAAAGATGGCGAACTGGTTACTGGTAAATTAGATGATTATTACTCAGTCATTGGATTCAACGATAAAAATCGACTTGTCGTTGGAAATATGACTGCTGAACAAGCATTATCTTACAACTTGAAGAACGCTGTATCCTTTGGGCCAGTATTAATTGTAAATTATGAAGCAGTCCCTATTACTGGAACAGGTGGAGGTTTAAATCCACGTACGATTATTGGTCAACGAGAAGATGGAGCTGTATTGTTATTAGCCATCGACGGAAGACAAACGACATCACTTGGAGCATCCTATAGTGATTGTATTGATATTATGATGGAGTATGGTGCAATGAACGCAGCTAATTTAGATGGCGGTTCAAGTACTGTTATGGTCTATGAGGGTGAGATCATCAACAATGTTGTATCAATGAACGGAGATCGTCGAGTACCAACGGCGTGGATAGTAAAATAAGATGAAAAAACATTCAAAAATTCATATAAGCTTTTACAAAGGATTAGGTCAAACATTCCTTGTACTTATTGCAATTAGTTCATTCTTTCTTGGACTATTGTGGATTGGTCTAAACTATTATGAAAGTACTACCCCCAATGGAGCCCTTATCCATTACATTGATTTATTAGAGAAGAAACAATATAACGAAATTTATGATGAATCAAAAAAAGTTTATGCTCAATATAACGAGAAAGAAACCTATGTAGATTATTTAAAGAGTTTCTATGGTGATTTAGATTTAAGTAAAGCTACCTTTGAGAAACAAAATTATAATTCTACAGAATTTGAGTATTACGATATGTTGATTGATGGATCTTCCATTGCAACAATTGAAATAAAAAAAGATGCAGATAAGAACAAATGGAATGCACGAACACTAACCAATGTACATAGTTATAAAATTGATACACCTACGACAGACTTACAAATGGTAGTAAATGATAACTTAATTGGTAGTGATCGAATCGTTGCAAAGGACACACCATCAGTTGCTTATGCAAATTTGAAAGACCAAGAACAAGCTCCATTAATCACGCAATATTTTATTGATAATTTAATTGGTGATCCTAATATTGATGTTCAAAACAGTGATTATGTATTAGTAAAAGATGCAATTCTTGATCAATATTATGCAGGGCCTGTATTGGATGCAGAAACACTTAGTGAGTATGAAGAATTAATTAAAACAGTTGCGACAACATATTGTATGTACATCACTGAAGATGCAACATTTAATAGTTTGCGAAAACTAATGTATACGAAAACCGAATTCTATGATGCGATTCGCTCATTCAACAATGCTTATTTCTCAGCTCACGATCGAATTGAGTTTGAAAATATGAATGTATTTGATGTTGTTGAAATTAGTGAAGATGGGTTCATTGGATCCGTATCATTTGATTACATCGTTTATATCGGTGAGCGTTCTCAAACATACAGTAGTACTTATCAATTAACATTCTTAAAAGTAAATGGGAAATGGTTATTATCAAATCTTGTTATTGCTGAAGCAAATTAAAGGATATCACATTGTGATATCCTCTTTTATTTAAATAAATCTGTTGAAAGGTATCTTTCTCCAGTATCTGGTAATAAGACAACAATATTCTTGTCTTTGTTTTCAGGTAATTTCGCAAGCTCAATTCCTTTTGCCAATGCTGCACCACTTGAAATCCCTGCTAAGATGCCTTCTTTTCTTGCTAGTAATTTCGATGCTCTAATAGCTTCTTCATCCGTCGCTGTAATAATTTCATCAACAACTCCTGGATTATAATTCATGGGAACAAAATTTGCACCAATACCTTGAATCTTATGTGTTCCACTAATACCTTCAGATAAAAGAGGTGAATCTTTTGGTTCTACTCCAATTACTCTTGTTTTTAAATCATTTAATTTCAGTAATTGTCCTACCCCACTAATTGTTCCACCAGTTCCAATTCCTGCTACAAAAATATCAACTTCATTCTCTAAATCACGAAGTATTTCTCGAGCAGTAGCTATCAGATGAGCATTTGGATTATTTGGATTTTCAAATTGTGAAGGTATAAATGAATTTGGAATACTTTCTTTTAATTCATTAGCCTTTTCAATGGTTCCTTTCATTCCAAGTTTACCGTCTGTTAATACAAGTTTAGCGCCATATTGTTCAATTAATTTTCTTCGTTCAATACTCATTGTATCTGGCATTACAAGGATACACTGCATACCTAACGCTGCCGTTACCATCGCAAGTCCTATTCCTGTGTTACCACTTGTTGCTTCAATAATTGTTGTTTCTAAATCAATGTCGTCATCATCAATTGCTTTTCTGATCATGTTATAGGCAACACGATCCTTAACACTACCACCAGGATTAAAGAACTCAACTTTTGCGTATAAGTTTGCTTCTAAGCCAAACTCATCCATCAAGTTATTTAACTTCACTAACGGTGTATTTCCAATTGTTTCCAAAATGTTGTTTACCTTCATGGTTAATATCTCCCTCTATTGAATGTATTATAGCACTGAAAAATAAATATGGTTGAATTATTCACCCTAACCATATATCATATAAATCTAAGAGGTAAATTATGTTTAATGATATAAAAATGCAGATTCAACACATCAAGCAAAATGATCCAGCCGCTCGAAATACTTTAGAAATCATTCTACTTTATCCAAGCGTTCACGCCATTGCATGGCATAGACTTTCCCACATGCTTTATCAATGTCATTTATACTTCCTTGCAAGAATGTTTTCGCAACTTGCGCGCTTTTTAACAGGAATAGAAATTCATCCAGGAGCTACAATCGGTAAGGGTTTGTTCATTGATCATGGCATGGGTGTAGTTATCGGTGAAACCACAGTTATTAAGGATTATGTTCAACTTTTCCATGGTGTAACTTTGGGAGGCACTGGTAATCATCATACAAAACGCCATCCCACAATAGAGAGTAATGTTGTTATTGGCGCTGGTGCCAAAATACTAGGTAACATTACAATTGGTGAAAACTCAAAGATTGGTGCAAATGCTGTAGTACTGAAAGATATTCCACCAAACTCAACCGCAGTAGGAATTCCCGCTCAAATCATAAATGGTGAAAAAAAGTAAATCTTACAAAAAAGATTTACTTTTCAATTACATCTATACCATAACCCCATAAACCAGAGTCATTACGTAATAGTTTATTACAAGAATAGTTTTTAATTTGTTCTGTATCCACTAATTCATCGCCATACGCAACACATCGATCATAACCACTCGGTTCTTGGAAAATAACCTCATAATCAGTAATATTAGTTACCATCATTTCGCAAGGTTGATTTTTATCAACGGCATTCTTCTGAACACAAGTTTTATTAATTTCTGCGTTTGTATCATCTGGATTTACAGTTTCTTTTGTCGAACTCTCATGAACAATTACCGTAAAAGGTTCACTGCTTTCATTACCACTCATATCTTGTGCAACATATCTTAAATAATATTCACCTGCAATATTGAAGTTTACTCTTCCTTCTACATCAACATCACAAGGACCATCAGTCTCGTCATATGCTATTGCTGTTTCATAATTAATTGGATTACCAACCTCAGTTTCAAAAATATAGTTTTCAACATTTATCCATGGAGGGCTAATATCTTCAGGAATTGAAGAAGTAGATTGCTTGTTTATACATGCAGTGACTACGAATAAACATAGAAATAATATAATGTATTTCTTCATATAATTCCTCCTTTTCATTATTATACCAAAATAAAGATTGAGTTTCCTCAATCTTATTTAATAATTTCCCCTTGTGCTGTTCCACTGATACCTGCTGCATTTGCTTCATCTGTATCAATGTGCATTGCTAATGCAAAATCATCACGAACACGAATTACGGTATCTCCGAACACGATAGAACGTCCATCAGTTTCGATTTTAACACCAACGATTTGACCATTTTCAACACCAAATTTTTCAGCTTCGCTTGGTAACATATGAATGTGACGTTTTGCAACGATAACCCCTTCAGTAAGTTCTACTTCACCTTGAGGTCCAACTAATTTGACTGGTGCTGATTCCTTAACATCACCTGATTCTCTTAATGGTGCTTTAACACCTAAAGATCTTGCATCTGTATAAGAAACTTCAATTTGTGTAGCTTTACGAGTTGGCCCTAAAATTGACATATTAATTGTTCCTTTAGGTCCTACTACAGCAACTTTTTCTTCACATGCAAATTGTCCAGGTTGAGATAGTTCTTTTTTACAAGTTAATTCATAACCTGCTCCGAATAGTGTTTCTAGGTCTTGTTTTGACACGTGTACATGACGTGCTGATACTTCTACTAATACTTTTTCGCTCATTCTAAATCCCTCTCTCTATTAACTTCCTAACTATTATAGAATTATTTTAATCAAAGTTCAAATAAGTAACATTATTTCACAAGTAAATCTGCAACGATTAATCCATTGGCAGCTGCTTGTGATAATGAACGTGTAAATCCAGCTCCATCACCTAACGCGTAAAAACCTGGTAAACCTACAATTTCAAAATTATCACATTTTGGTCTTGCCGAATAATATTTACATTCTACACCATATAAAAGCGTATCATAGTTTGCGATACCTGGTGCTACTTTTTCTAATGCGTGTAGTGTTTCAATAATATTATCAAGATGACGTTTTGGCATACATAGACTCAAATCACCTGGAACAGCGTTTAATGTTGGCTGAACAGTAGATTGTTTTAGTCTTTTTTCATCTGTTCTTTTTCCTGATTCTAAATCGCCAAGGCGTTGAACTAGTACACTTCCACCACTAATTTTATTCGCAAGTGATGCAACATATCTAGCATATTCAATTGGCTCATTAAATGGTTCAGTAAATCGGATTGTACATAACAATGCAAAGTTAGAGTTTTCTGTCTTGCGGTCCAACTCTTTAAATGAGTGCCCATTCACTGTTAAAACACCATCTGTATTTTCTGTTACGACATGTCCTCTTTCATTGAAACAGAACATACGCGTTACATCACCATATGCTTTTGAACGATACAAAATCTTGGGTTCATAGATTTTCTTTGAAAAATGTTCCCAAACAATCGCAGGACATTCCACACGTACTCCAATATCTACTTGGCTGTTCTCTAAAGAAACATTATTTGTTTTACACCAGTTGGTGAACATTCTACTTCCTGCTCTACCTACTGCAAATATGATTTTATCTCCAGTTACTTTAAACTCTTGTTTGCCATTAGTAAAAGTAACTTCTTTGTTATTTTTGTTTACATCAGTTACTGTGCAACGAGTTTCAATTTGAATTTTCGTTCTTAAGTCCTCAACCATTTTTACCATGGTCTTAAAGTTTGCATCAGTACCTAAATGTTTAAGTTCAGCTTGTTGCATATGTAAATCATATTGAATACACATCCTCTTTAGCTCATCATTAGGTACATATCTCTCTTTTTGAGCACCATATTTTACAAGCACCGAATCTGCTTGTTCAATATAATTCATTACTACATCTTTTGGTAAGAAATCAGGTAACCATCCACCATATTCTGTAGAGATAATGTACTTTCCATCTGAAAAAGCACCAGCTCCACCAATTCCTTCCATAATGGCGCATGGATCACACTTAATACAATGGTTTACTTTTTTTGCAATAATAGGGCATTGTCTTGACTCTAATGGATTACCTCTTTCCAACAACAATACTGATAGATTGGGATCTTTTTCAATTAAACGATATCCGCACATCAATCCACCAATACCACCACCGATAATCACTACATCATAATTTTGTTTAAGCTCCATTTTATCCTCCTATTTACCCTTTTCCCAACTCATTTTAACATATAAAAAGGTATCACGAAAGTGATACCTAAAAACCAATAAGTACGCCACCCTTCATTGCATAGAATGAGGTTAATCCCTTGCAATCTCGAATCTCAATTTTTGCGCTACTACATGATTCAAGTATTTTGTTTTTAATGTATTCTGCAGCCTCTAGATTTTGACAATGACTAATATAAATTTGTAAATTATCTAAAGATTTCTTTTTCATCATGAGTTCAACGAACGCATTATATGCAGCTTTTTGCCCCCTGGTTTTCTTTGTAATTTGAATTTCACCTTCTGGTGTATTCTCGCAAACTGCTCTTATATTAAGTGTTGATGCAATGGCACCAACAAAATTACTCATTCTTCCTGTTTTAATTAAGTTAGAATAACTACCTAATGTAAATACAATATGCAATTCACTATTAAATGCATCAATTTCTTCACATATTGATTCAAATGTTTTTCCTTCTTGAATCAATTCAATTGTTTTCTTTATCAATACAATTAAGTGTCCTGCAGTGGAATGTGAATCACACACATGAACATTAATTGTACTTCCTTCATCTTCAAGTGTTGTTTTAGCTAAAACAGCACTATTATTTGTTCCTGATAATGCACTTGTTAAAGTAAAACAGAATACATTCTCCGATTTCTTATAGCCTTCTATAAAATCACCTGGAGATGGGCATGCTGTTGTAGAAGCGCCACTATATGAATCCATTTCTTCCAACATTTTAGTAACATTGATATCATCATTATCAACATATTCCGAATCACCTACTACTATTTTTAGAGGTACTACAGTAAAGTCGATATCATTTACATTGATATCGTTCGATCTTAAATCACAACTACTATCAACTACAATTCCAAATTTAGACATAATTGTCCTCCTTACATCTAATATACAATATTATGTTATGAAATTATACTTATTATGTCAAGGCATATTCATTTCCTTTTCCTTTTATGATAGAATTGTTCTAAAGTGAGGTCGTTTATGAACAAGTTCAATAGTCAATTTAAGCATTTCCATATTCCTAGATATGAGGAGTTACCTAGTATAGATATCTATAGTGATCAATTAATTAACTATCTTAAGGATACCCTTGAACCAATTCAAATTGATAAAAAGGATTCTTTAATTACGACTGCTATGATTAACAATTATGTTAAATGCGGTTTAATTCCACCTACCGTTAAAAAGCGTTATAATCGTAAGCATATTGCATACCTCATGGTTATTTGTGTGTTTAAACAAATTTATCCAATACCAAAGATTATTAAAATGATTCGTGTACAAAAACATTTATTTGAAACCGAATTGGCTTATGATTATTTTTGCATAGAATTAGAAAACGCCCTTCGTACTGTTGATATTAACTCTGTTAAGATGTCTAAAGACACCACATCAACTGGTAAAGAAGAACGTTTGTTTGTTCGTGCATCAATTTATGCTTTTGTATTAAAATATATGGTCGAAAACTATTTAGACTCAATTAATGAAGAAATAATTGGCTAGAGCTTATTAATTGATTCTACTGTATAACGTTGAGTTTTAAAGATGAGTTCAATCATCAGTGCACAATACTTAATAATGATAGCTAATAATGTGAATACACCAAAGAATGAAGCAGACATTACCAACATCATTGTCGTATAGCCCTCTACAGGCTTACCTAAGAAGTAAACTACAATTGTATAAATTACACCAAGGAGTGTTGCAATCATCATGAGAATAGCCATAAACATCGCAAATTGATAAGCAATGTTTGTGAATAAAATCAAACTAGTTGATGCAACATCTTTTCTATTTCTGGATAACTCTTTAGAAACTTGTTTTTGAACATCTGTTGTCGAAGTGT
>NZ_JAVWNC010000045.1:0-18220 GCF_036637135.1 Anaerorhabdus sp.
GATGCCCAGATTTTCCCGCTGTTACCATTTCGATGATACTTTTTCTTATGCCTTTGATTTTATCATTTAAATTATCCATAATTAGTCTCCTTATCTATCTATTTTATCACGGATTTCTATTTTTTAGCTAACAAGTGCTACTAAAATAAACTTTCTATCTTATAAATAAAACAATGGTATATTCACACCAATTTTGGTAGAATGTGTTTAGAAATATTTGAAAAGAATAAATCTAATAATTATTTAACCTATTGTTTTCTAAAGTCTGTGTTTTTCACTTAGTTGAAAAAGTTGGGGGCCCTATGAATTTAGAACAAAGAGCATTGGAATTTTTCGCGTATTTAGAAGAGAATTACTATTTAAAAAGAGATTTAAAAAGTGTTGAAAATTGTCTAAGTAATAATATTTCTTGGATAGGTACTGGAGTTAATGAAGTCTGCACAAACCTTGAAGAAGCTGGACAAGCACTAACTAATGAAGTTAAAGAATATGATGGAACCTTTTCTATCTCCGATTCCGATATCAACTACATCGAACTCTCAGATAATTTATGCATAATTTTTGGCTCTATCATTGTTACGCCTCAATCTTTTGAATTGGCTGAAGAGAATTTACGCTTTTCAATCATTTTAAAAGACATCGATGGCAAAATGACATTAGAGCATGTTCATTTTTCTCATCCTGATATCATGCAAGGAGAAGATAATTATTTTACTCCCAAATCACGGATGAATACTCATTGCAATCTTCAAAATAAAGTAGACCAACGTAGACGTCAACTTGAAATTTTAACCAAAAATATACCCGGTGGTGCACATCAATGCTTGGATGATGATGGGTTAACCTTGGTCGCTATGAGCGATGGTTTTTTAACAATGCTTGGATACACTCGCGAAGAAGTTCAATCACTTTTCGATAATAAATTCATGAATTTGATTTACCCTGATGATAGAGCGAAAATCTTACGCGATATACAACAACAAGCGAATGATAAAGATGAATTAGAACTCGAATATCGCCTTAATCATAAAAATGGTCAACCGATTTGGATTCTTGATAAATGTAGACGAGTTCATACAGATGGACAATCTAGTTTTTATTGTATCCTTATCGAGAATACAGATAGAAAAAAGGAACAAGAAGAATTGCGACTATCGCTTGAAAGATATCAAGTCGTGATTAACCAAACAACTGATATTGTGTTTGAATGGGACGTTATCAATGATACTCTTAACTTTTCAAACAATTACTACAAGAAATTTGGTTATATAGCTCTTTCTAGTGATATTTCTCAAGTTCTAATGCTTTCTAATAACATTCATCCAGGTGATAAAAAGAACTTATCAACTATAATGAGGAAATGTATTGCAGGTGAGCCATTCGCTGAAACTGAATTGAGAATCAAGAAAGAATCTGGACCATTCATTTGGTGTCGAGTACGTGTCACTACGCAATTCAATGACTATAAACAACCTGTAAAGGTAATTGGAATTATTGTGGATATCAATGATGAGATAAGACAAAAACAGAAGCTTCTTGATCAAGCACAACGAGATCCACTTACAGGCTTATATAATAAATCTGCTATCTATTCTGTAATAGACAGTTGTATTCGAGAAAACATTGACCACACAACTCAAGCTTTGATGATTTTAGACATCGACTACTTTAAGAGTATCAATGATCTTTATGGTCATTTAACAGGTGATAAAGTTTTATCCGAAGTTGCAAAAGCTTTAAAGGATGCTACTCGTTCAACTGATTTTGTCGGTCGTATCGGGGGCGATGAATTTATTATCTTCTTACCCGAAGTTATTAACACAGCTGCCGTATTAAAGAAAGCAGATAATATATTGGATGCGATACGCTCTCTTCGTCCTTTTAAAGATGAAAGACACCTAACATGTAGTGTAGGAATCGCAATGAACGTTTCTCACGAGACTAGTTACTTTGATCTTTATCAAGCTGCAGACGAAGCTCTTTATATTAGAAAAAACAACGGAAGAGATGGTTCAACACTTTTCGATAGCGAAATTCATTCAAATCTAAATAAAGTTTTAAACAACCATAGAAATAACGAACAAACTGATAATAACTACGCAAACAATTACGTTGTTGACCAAGGATTAGCTCAATACTGTTTTAGAACATTATTCGCCTCTGATAACTTCGAAAGTGACTTAACCAGTCTTCTTGAAATTATCGGTCGATCATTTGATGTTAGTAGAACTTATGTATTTGAAAGCGATGAAGATTATAATCATGTCAATATGACTTATGAATGGTGTAATGATGGTATTGAACCTCAATTAGCCTTACTACAGGATTTCACATATGATGAAGACTTGGATGACTATCCAAGTAACTTTAACGAAGAAGGTATCTTTATTTGGTCAAAAACAAATCCAATTAGTGAAAAATTACTAAAGGTACTAGAGGTACAAGGAATTAAATCTATGTTGCAATGTGGTGTTTATTACCAAGGTAATTTCCTTGGTGGCATTGGATTCGATGAATGTGTTCGTGAGGATCGTGAATGGTCTCCCGCACAAATCAGTAGTTTTAAATTAACCGCTAATGTTTTATCCACATTCATGATTCAGCATCGTATGCTTCAATATCTTTTAAAACTCACTGGAAACAAAGATTCAATTTAAAGCACCGGTTGTCCAACTGGTGTTTTTTAATCCAAAAATTCCTTTATAGTTTGAATAACCAAATCATGATCCTCATTTGGTTGTAACCCACTCACAGCTATTGCACCTATAAAACCTGCATTTTCCACATAGATTGGGAATCCACCGTGTATTACTGCGTAGTCTTCAGCTCTAAGTCCATATTTACTTCCGATGAGTGATGAATCACCTTTCAACTTAAAATGAATAAATTTTGATGAATGGTGAAAATACATTACTGTATTAATTTTTCTTTTTAACCATTGATCATTGTCTGGAATACATTTATCTGAAGCAAAGTGAAATAATACTTTTCCATTCGCAACAATTTCTACACAAACTTGTAGATCATTTTCAATGGCATAGTTCGCAATTCTTTGACCCATCATAAATGCTTTTTTAGCATTGAAACTTTTAAATTTGAATTGGTTTTCTTCTTCTAAACTCAATATCATTTCTTCAGTCATTGTTTTCTCCTTTTAATATTTTTTCTATCATTTTTCCAACACCATCATCTTCACAGTTTTCACAGATTGCAGTAGCACATCTCTTAATGTCATCTGATGCATTACCCATGACCATGTTGTGTCCTCCAAGTGCAAACATTGTTTGATCATTAACATCATCACCAAACATATAACTATCTTTAATAGAAATATTATTTTTTAAACAATATAGTTTTATTGCATTCCCTTTATTCGCATTCTTGTGTGTTAATTCAAAACCTTTGTTTGCATAAAATGCTTTTGTCATATCGAACTGATCTAATAGATTATTTATTTCTTGTTCATTGTTGTTATATAATCCTAAGATTTTATATATTTTTTGATTTTTAAATTGTTCAATTGAACAATGTTCTGTGTAATCAACATTCAAATCATTCGCTATTGGATAAACAAAATTTTTTATAATTTCTTTATTTGCATAGATATGATTAATAGACTTAAATATTACACTTACATTGTTTTTATTTAATGAATTATAGAGTTGAATTAGAATTTCTTCACTAATTGGATATTCTATAAGATTGGGTGAATAAGCACCATTAAATCCAATTGCATCTATTTCTTTCCCTATTTTTTCCGTAAGATAATTCACGAATTGAATGGGTCTTCCACTCACAAGAACTACACGATATCCTTCATCTATAGCATGAATAAGTGCTTCACTATTTCTTGAAGAAATTGTTAAATTCTTTTGCATTAATGTTCCATCTAAGTCGATAAAGATTGCTTTTTCCATATATCTAATCTCCTTGTTGTAAATTTAATCGTTTGCATAATTACAAACAATGCAAGCGCAGAACAAATTGACGTAATGAATTGTTTAGAAATTGCCCACGAAGATAACACAATAACCATATCCAATACAAATAGAATAGAAGCGAGGTCAACTTTTTTCAGTACTAATCTAATTAGCATCGCTAACACATCTGTGCCTCCTGTTGCACATTCTCGATGTATTGCTAAACCGATAGATACTCCAACTAATAAACCACCCAATATACTCGCAAGAATCATGGAATTAGTTATGTGTATTTGTGGTATAAATCTTAAGAACAGCGGAACCATAATTGTTACATACAATGTCTTAACGCCAAATTTACCACCTAGAAACACTGTGCTGATAATCAACAGTGGAACTGAAATACAGAGTGATATAAGATCTACTGAAATATTGGTTATTGTACTGGCTGTAATCGCTAGCCCTGTAATTCCACCCGGAGTAAGTGCATATTCAGTGAAGAATAACCGTACTGCTAATGCCGTTAAAAAGGCTGATAATGTAAGCAAACTTACATCTAATATTCTTTCTTTCATAATCCTCCTAAAAAGAAAGTCTAGTTAAACTAGACATTTCGTTATTCTAAATTAAACTTCTTAGCTGCTTCATCAATTGCTGTACGACATTTTTTCATGCCAGCTTCGATTCCATCTGGATCTTTGAAAATTGCTGATGAAAGGACAATAACATCTGGATTACATTCAATTAGTTTTTCCATATTATCTGCTCTTAATCCACCATCAATTGCAAGTTCACATTTTGGATTCTTTTCATCAATTAACTTACGTGCTCTTTTCACTAAATCAATTGCACTTTTTCTCCAACCCCAGTTATCTTTACCATCTGTTTCATCTACACCATGAGTAACAATTTGAAGGCGATCAATATCATAAATTGATTCTTCAACAAAGCATAATGGCGTATAACATCCTACTGTTAATCCAACTTTAAGTTTTCTTTCTCTACACCAGTTGATAATATAAGCAAGTTGAGCTCCAATAAAATGCTCAGCAGGTAGAATCAACATGTTTGCTCCTGCTTGATAAATTTGTTCAATAAACATTTCATCCATACTCACTGTATAAAAATGACATTCGATTGGTAAGTTTGTTTCTGGGCGAATACCTGCAATAATTTGGTGACCTCCCATAAGTTTCATGTTTTGTAAATCATGCATGTCTGCTGCATCTGAATGGATATAATCAGCGCCCGCATCACTTGCTGCTTTTACTACATCGGCAATTCTTCCGTAATTAACATGTGCTAATCCTGCTGAAATTTTAATATGTTTCATATATTTTCCTCCTATAGTTTACATATTTCATTAACAATTTCTAAAATTGTTTCTGTTTTTTCCATTGGCAAATGTTGCCAGATTTCACAGTTTTTAATTTTATCAATTGTACTTTGTTCTAAATCAAATTGACTTAGATTAAATTCTAAATAATTTTCTTTCTCAAACTTATTTAATACTTTATAAAAATCTTTGGCTGCTTCTGCATCATCCTTATCACAATATGATTCATCAAAGATTCGACAAACCGTTGCGAACTTTGTTTGATACTTTTCATAAGTATGTTTTACAAATGTTGGATATATCATCGCTAGTGCTTGACCATGAGATAGCTTATTCACGTAACTCCCGATGATTTCAGAAAGCGGATGTGGAAGAGCTGCCCCATTATTTGCTAACGCTATACCTGCGTATGTATCTGCTAACATTAGTTTTTCACGATACTCAATTTTATTTTCTATTAAAACATGTGGAAGATTTTGTACTATATTTTGAATAGCTTGTAAGGAGAAGTTTTCCGTTATTGGATTTCCATCATTCCTCAAATAAGATTCAAATGCATGTGTGAACGCATCAAATGCAGTGGATACAGTAATGCTTCTTGGTAATGTCATGGTTAGCTCTGGATCAAGTATTGCAACTTCGACAAAGTTATCTTGATGGAATACTGTAAGTTTCATTTTAGATTCATCATCAGTAATAACACTAGCTTGTGTACATTGCGATCCTGTTCCCGCTGTTGTTGATATCGCAATTACAGGAAGATCTGTTTTACTTATTTTCTCATATCTATTGGCAAAATTATCATATTTTTTAAACATTTCTTGCCAATCGATAATTTCACAATCAATGCACAAACTAATCATTTTTGCAGTATCAATTGAAGAACCTCCACCCATAGCCACGATAACATCGACATTATTTTCCTTAGCTAATCGGAGTCCTTTATCAACAGCGCTTGTTAATGGATTTGGTTCTATTTCTAAATAACAAGTTGTTATGATACCATTTTCATCCAAGTTGTTGATTACTTGATTAAACATGGGTTGTATTGCTTCATTCATTACTGGTCCTACTAACAATACCCTGTTTCCATATCTTTTTACTATGTTTGGTAAATGATTAACTTTCTTTGCACCAAATATTAATTCAGTGGGTTGTTGATAATTAAATTTCATAGGCCCTCCTTCTTGTCTTTATTATATCGTTTCTTACCTTTTTATCGTTTCATCTGTTTACCGAAAAGTTGTGGTAAAAATATACGAATTTGTATACTTTTGCCACTATATTATGGCAAGTTGCTATTAGGTAGATTCTTTAATATGTTTTACAATTATACTGAGGTGAAATCTATGAAAACATATAATATAGGCGTTTCTGGTTACGGATTAATGGGTAAGGTACATAGTCAATGCTATTTATTACAACTAAGTAATTATCCCCAAGATTTTTTAGTTAATCTTGCAAGTTTGAACACAAAGGAACTTACATCGGATAATCATTTATTTAAGACTCAAACTACTTCTTTTGATGAGTTTTTAGGTAACAACTTAGATTTAGTTGATATTTGTACTCCCAATGCTACTCATTATAAACAGGTTCAACAAGCACTTCGCAAAAACTTAAATGTATATTGTGAAAAACCTCTTTGTTCAACAATTGAAGAATCTATTTCACTAGTTGAACAGGTTTCTAATTCTTCTGTGCTAAATCAAGTTGCACTTGTATATCGTTTCATTCCAGCTTTTTCAATTGTTCGTGATGTAATTGCATTAGGTCAAATTGGGACACCCTTGCATTTTTCATTTACACTAAGACACGCAAGTTATTTACATCGCCCAAAAAATAATGAATGGCGCACAGATAAAACACAAAGTGGTGGCGGTGTCATTGTTGATTTAGGTATTCATGCATTTGATATTATTCGATTTATGCTAGGTGAATTCTCTACTATTTCAGTAAACTCACTTACCTATTCTCAAGATAATGAAACTGTAAATACCACCGCAAATAATGAATGTGATGATTATTCATCTTGTTATTGTACGTTAATGAATCATATTTTTGGTACAATAGAATTATCAAAACTTTGCCAATCCACTCAACCTGAGTGGGTACTTGAAATCTTTGGAAGCAAAGGATCTATTTATGCAGATGCCAATGCATCAAACGAAATTCGTGTGACTAATTCTTCGAATAGCACAACAACAGTTCGTGATTTAACATTATCAACTTATTCAAAGAATCTTAAATCTTGGCTCAGTTCTTTCCCCGTGGCAAGAGAAGTCGCTCCACATATAGCATCTATTCGTTCTGTTCTATCTTCAATCCATCTTAACCAACGTTTTGATGGCGTTCCTACATTTTACGAAGCACTCGCATCACAGCTCATTATTGAAGCAGGGCTTAAATCAAGCAAAGCAAATGGCAATCCAATTCATATTCAACAAATAGAAGAGGTCCTCGATGATAAATAATTTTGAAACCTATGCAGAAATTTTATTAAGAAAAGGCGTGAACCTACAAGAAGGTCAATTTCTGTCTGTCTATTGTCCTATTGAAGGTAGTGAGTTCATGCAAGTCTTATCAAAAGTTGCCTATAAGCTTGGTGCTCGGTATGTTGAAATTGAATTTTATGATCCTATCCAGGAACAAATTCGTTATCAAAACTGCAAATCAAACTACATACAAGATTACCCAAACTACTTCGTACAAAAGAAAATAAACATGGCTCAAGAAAATGTTGCATTGTTAAAATTTAATCCTGGAATTATACCTTCAATTCAATTTGATCCCCAAGCCAAGAAAGATTCCATAAAAGGGTTGAACAAAGCACTTGAACCTTATACCCAAATAAAAAGAGTAAAGACTTTCAATTCATGTTCCACTGTATTACCTACTCGTTATTGGGCAAAACAAATTTTTCCCCATCTTTCAAGCGAAGACGCTTACATTGCTTTATGGAATCAGCTTTTTCACATTGCTCAATGCGAACTAAATGATTCTCTTGATTATTGGGAAGATCACATTAACTATATTACCCAAAGAAGGAATCACTTAAATCAATTGAAATTAACCAAACTTCATATTTATGATAATGACTCAGACTTCTTTGTAGAGTTACCACATCATCATGTATGGATAGGTGGAAGCGAATGTACTGTTGAAGGTTTACGATGTATGCCAAATTTCCCTACCGAAGAAATATTTACAGCTTGTTCAAAATATGGCATTCATGGAAAAGTTCATTCATCAAAACCTTTTATTTATCAAAATGAAATTATTGATGATTTCACACTATTTTTTGAAAAAGGCAAAATTGTTGATGCTTGCGCAGCTCATGGACAATCAGCTTTAGATTCATTGTTGTCCCTTGAAGAAGGCACTCGCTATTGTGGAGAAATTGCACTACTTCAAGGTTCTACTATAATTTCAAGAACCAATACTATTTTTAAAAATACATTACTTGATGAAAATGCTGCATGTCACATGGCAATAGGTTGTGCCTACCCCATTAATATAAGCGATTCCCTTGTATACAATGCAGCAGATTTTGAAGCTCATGGCATTAACTTTGCAAGTATTCATTGCGACTTTATGTTTGGAAAAGAGGATACTACTGTCATTGGAATAGATTTAAATCATCAAGAAATACCATTAATCCAAAATGGAAAATGGACGTTCTAATTACATCATCATATGAAAAGGGAGATGCGCTACAAGATGCATCTCCCTTTTTACTTATTCAAATGTTGCGATGTTTTCTTCGCCTTCAGTAACATCTTTTTCTTCACTTACAACACACTTTCTTCCATCAGTTGCAATTAGAATAACATCTGTTGCAGTGATTTTATCTTTCATTGATTCGAAATCTGCAGTAATAAGTAATTGTCTTTTTTTAACTTTTTGATTCACTTCTACAAAAGATTCAAATCCTTCACCATTTAGTGATACTGTCTCGATACCGATATGAATCAAATATTCATTTCCATTTTCATCTTTTAATCCAATGGCATGTAACGTTGGAAACATCATCACAACCTCGCCATCAATAGGAGATACAATTTTATCAGAAGTTGGTTTTATAAATAATCCATCTCCCATCATTTTTTGTGAAAAAACGGGATCTATACTATTTTCAATTCTTTCAAGTTTACCCGTTGAAACCGCACAAACTGATGTTCCTTTTGCTTCATTTTTCTTAAATAAATTAAACATAACTCCTCCTTCTAAAGTAAAGACTAAGGATATCCCTTAGTCTATTCCTAGTATGTCTTTAACTGCAGTTGTAATTGAATTAACATTTACTCCATAAATAATTTGATAACTATTTCCACTATGTACACATCCCATAGCTTCTAAATAATCTTTCCAATCACTATCTTGAACTACTAAGCTTTCATCTTTTACGGTAACCCTTAATCGAGTAGCACAACATGCCACTGAATCAATATTTTCTGGACCACCAAATGCTTCAACAATTCGTATTTCTAATTTATCATTACCGCTATTTTCTTTCAACTCATTATACTCTTTTTTACTCATTAATTTAATATTATCGTCTTCGCGTCCAGGTGTCTTAATATTGAATTTCTTAATTGCGAACTTGAAGATAAAGTAATATGTTGCGAATGTTGCTGGTAATAAGAATATCAATGATAATGCATGAACTTTTTGTGGTTGGAATAAGTTAGGAATCATGAAGAACAACGCATGTCCGTTAATCGATATCTGCGCAATTTCCGCAATTACATAACACAATCCACAAAGTGGTGCATAAACTAACCAATAAAGTAATGGTGAAGCAAATAAGAATGTATACTCAATTGGTTCTGATATACCTACCAACATCAATGTAACTATAGTTGGAATTAATAATGATGCAACTTTTTTTCTATTTTCAGGTTTAGCACATTTATACATTGCAAATGCTGCCCCTGGTAACCCTGCTAATTGGAATAGAATACGACCTGATGTAAAGTTACGAATTAAATATCCTGTCGCATCTGGACTACCTGCTTGTCCTACGATAATGTTTCTAACACCTTCATAAACTACACCATCAATTGTCATTACTCCACCTACGCTAGAGTATTCAATTGGGAATGCAATTAAATGGTGAATACCAAATGGTAATAATGCTTTATCAATAAATCCAAATAACCATGTTCCAAATAGACCTGATGATCCTATGAAATATGTAAGAGTTTGTAACCCTGATGCAATAATTGGCCATACATAGTAAGTAACAATAGCTAATGGAACTGCAGCTAATGTAACTAATATTACAACAAATTTAGTACCTTGGAAAAAGGCAAACATTGGTTTAAATTTAATTTCACAAAATTTATTATGAATTAATCCTGCAGTTACCCCACTGATAATACCACTGAAGATACCCATATCAAATGTAAATTTACCTGCAACACTTCCCCATAATGCACTAAAGTTTAATGCTCCTTGTTGAGTGTATCCGATAGAAACTAAATTCTCCACCGTTACTGTATCTACATTCCAGCCTTGAGCTCCTGCATAAGAACCGATACATGTAATATAACTCATGAATAGAACGATACCTGCAAAAGCAGCCCATCCTTTTTCTTTCTTCGCCATTGCGAATGCAATTCCCACAGAGAACCATAGAGGTAGATAATTCATGAATGTAAATCCCATTGCTGAGATCATTCCGAATATTGTTTTCACTATATTATCCCCTGGAATAATATAATTTGTAAATGCACTACCTATCCCTACATAAAACCCTACAAGAACGAACAATACAATTGGTACCATCATAGCACCTGCAAAAGATTGTAATTTTTCTTGAATCTTTTTCATAATTCATCCTCCTTATCTGCCTTGAGTATACCAAAGTAAGCGGTTACTACTATTAGTTGTGTCTTACACAAACTTGTGGTAATTTTGTACGAATTGATTTATTATGCTACAATCTATTTAAATATAGAGGTATCCACATGAAAGCAGATAAATATTCGATTACTAAACTCATTTTACTTCAAGAACGCACTTTTACATACCAAAAACTTGCCGATATTTTACATTTATCAAGTAAGACAATACGAAATCAAATTGATGATATCGAAGAATTTCTAAACAAGTATAATATAGAACTATATCGTCAACCAGGCATCGGAATTGAGCTTGTGGGTAATCGCCAAGATATTTTAAACTGTTATAAACAATGCTTAATAGAAATTAAAGATACACATGAACTATCTTCTTCAATTCGAGAAAATATTATAATTTTTAATTTACTAACGAAATCAAAAAAAATTACTATGAGTTACCTTGAAGATTTACTTTTTATTACTCGCCCAAGTATTTACAACGATTTAAAAGTAATCGAATCATTTTTCGAAATAAATGATGTAAAAATTGAGAAAACTCGCAAAACCGGTATCGAACTAATTTGTGGTGAAAAACGAAAAAGAAAATGTTTGCTTGATTGGGCAACTACCATGTTGAAAGAAGATAAAATAAACTATTATTCCTATCCAGAAATTATAAATTATATGGATTATATATTCGGTGACTTCAACAATCATTATCGTACATATTTAAGAAACTTTATTTTAAATGTGGAAAACTTTGCGAAGTTCAAAATAACCCACAGTGAATTAGAACGTATCATTACGCTTTTTCTAATATCATTTGAAAGAATTCAAAAAGGTTATACTATCACCATTAATCAAGAATTGAAAAAGAAGTTAAAAAATATAAAAATATTGGAATTCATAAAAGATAACGAAGCAAAACTAAACAGTAAATTCGGAATTCAATTAAATGAAAATGAAATACTTTATCTATCCTCACTTTTATCATCCAATTCTACATCAACTTATGAAGTAGCTTTCCAAGAATCTAGTAATCCAAAACTATTATTTGAAATTATTGATATTTTCTACAACACACTACAAGACTACATGAATGAATTTGATAAAGATTACTTTAGGGTAAAGTTATTTCCTTACTTAGAAAAAGTAATGCAAAAATCTAACTTTGAATATGATCTTTATAATCCCAACGAAGATACTATAAAGGTATTATATCCAAAATTATTTAACTTAGCTAAGTTAATAAATCCTATCATGAATGAAATAGTAAACAAAGAACTTCCTTCTTCAGGAATCGCAACAATAACATTATTATTAGCTGATATATCATTAATTCAAATTAATAAGCTAGTTTGTTATTACGTAGTTACAAACAATATATTTGAGCAAGATCTAAACATTCATATATTAAAAAATAACATTCCTAATTTAGAAGTCGTTACTGATGATAACATCATTGATTTCTCCGCAAGCGATATAGACTTTATTATTTCCAATGATCCAATTGAGACAGTTAAAGTTCCTGTATTTATTGCACCTTTAGTTTTCACACCTGAATTTTTAGTTCTACTGAAACAAAACGTAAAAGAAATTATTGAAAGTAAATCAAATTCATTCTTTAAAAAATAATTACGCTTTTTTACTTTTTATAACCAGTAACGCCATGGCTGCAACAATGAATAAACAGCCTGATATTTTCATTATGCCTACTGATTCATTCAGTAATATAAATCCAAATACGACAGATGATATTGGTTCAAATAAGCAAAACATACTTGCCAAAGTACTGCCTAATTCTTGTATTCCTATCTTCAAGAAAATCAACGCAATAAATGATGCAAGTAAACCAATACATACCATTAGCAAATAATTAGAAACTGGTTGAATGAATATAATTTGATTTGTAAAAATATTAAATACAAGTAATGATACACTTACTATCGCTGACAAATAAAACGATAGCTTATAGTTATTCATAGAAGATAAACCTGCTTTTTCAATGCCTACTAAATAAATCGCAAATGTGACTCCACTAACCAGTGCCATTGCAACACCTTGTATTCTTGAGAAGTCATTGAAATCTATGAAGAAAGCAATACCAACCATCGCAAGAAACAATGAGATGTATTGTCTTGTAGTTATATGATCTTTATAAACAAAATGACAAATAACTAAAACAAATAAAGGATACATAAAATGTAATGTTGTCGCAGTCCCTACTCCAATATATGAATAACTACTATATAAAAGTAACGTAGTAAATACCGCTCCAAACATTCCAATAATAATCATCTTAAAAAATTCATCTTTATTAAGTTTAAGCGAAATCTTATTCTTGATTATCAATACACCTAAAATAGGCAATACAAATAAACTCCGAAAGAATGTAAGTGTATATGGATTGTTTCCAAATTCGTATGTCATCGAACACAATACTGGAGTAAATCCATAAATCAGTGCTGATATGATTGTAAGTAAAATCGCTTTGTTTTTTGTCATAGTCCACTCCTATAAAAAGTACAAATTAAATTTGTACTTTTTTATTCCCAAATCGTATGAAATGTTCCTTTACGATCAATCCGTTGATATGTATGAGCTCCAAAATAATCTCTTTGCGCTTGTAACAAATTTGCACTTGTTATTTCACTACGATATCCATCAAGATATTGTAACGCACTTGTAAATGCTGGTATATAAATACCACATTCTATCATTTTGATTAAAGTCGATCTCAAATCTGGTTGATACTCTATTATCTTACCATAAAATTTGTTTGTTAAAATTAGATTATTGTTTTCTTCATCAAATGCTTCCTTGATTTCATTTAAGAAATTTGCACGTATGATACAACCCTCTCTCCATAACATTGCAATACTTCCAAAATCTAAATTCCAATCATACAAATTTGCTGCATCTTTTAATAATTCAAAGCCTTGTGCATAACAACATATCTTGGCTGCATATATTGCATTCTCTAAAGCATTTAAAGTTTCTTTTTTGTTATAATGTCCGCCACCTACATCAAACGTTAATATCTTGCTTGCTTGAATTCTTTCTTCTTTTTTTGAAGAGAGATATCTTGCTTCAACTGATGCAACAATTGTTGGAATAGGAGTTCCAATATCAAACCCTTCAATCGATGTCCATTTTCCCGTGCCTTTTTGCTCTGCTTTATCTAAAATCATATCTATTAAATAATTATTTGTGAATTCATCTTTCTTAAGTAGAATTTCCGATGTGATTTTAATTAAATAAGACTGAAGTTTACCCTTATTCCATTCACAAAAAGTTTCTTGTATTTCTTCAATAGAAAGTTTTAATCCATCTTTCATGAATGAATAAGCTTCACATATAATTTGAATATCTGCATATTCAATTCCATTGTGAACCATTTTTACATAGTGTCCTGATCCACTTTCTCCTACATAACTACAACACGCTTTTCCATCTTCTGCTTTTGCAGAAATATCTTCTAATATTTTTTGAACTTTTTGATATGCTTCTTTATTACCTGATGGCATAATGCTTGGACCAAATAAAGCGCCCTGTTCACCACCAGAAATACCTACACCCAAGAAGTTAATTTCTTTACCTTTTAAGTAATTGTATCTTCTAATTGTATCTTTGAAGTATGAATTCCCTCCATCCAAAACAATATCACCTTGTTCTAAATAAGGAAGGATTCCTTCAATTACTTTATCCACTGCTTCACCTGCAGTTACCATAAGTAGTACTTTTCTTGGCACCTCGAGAGAATTAATGAATTCTTCTACATTGAAACAGCTCTTTACAGGTTTCCCTTGTGTTAATTCGCTAAAACTTTTTGTATACTCTGTTTCGCGATTATACA
Source organism: Anaerorhabdus sp. (assembly GCF_036637135.1). Classification (GTDB taxonomy): domain Bacteria; phylum Bacillota_I; class Bacilli_A; order Erysipelotrichales; family Erysipelotrichaceae; genus Anaerorhabdus. The sequence continues at coordinate 14,959 of NZ_JAVWNC010000045.1, forward strand.
CAGAAATCGTATATCCATGATTCAAAATATTTAATGCAATACTTTTACCCATGACTCCCAATCCAAAAACACCTAAATTACTTTTCATATCTTTTCTCCTGATACCTTATTCGTGTTCTAAACGTTCTTTTAATTCTGCTTTTGCATCTTCTATAATTTTTGGATTGTACAATAATTCTAATGCTGTTCTTGCCATAGATTTACTTGAAACTTCTAAACATCTTCTACCCGCATCTGAAATTGCTAATTGCTTAAATTGTTCAGTGTGGTTAGAGATTTTATATTCTGGAAATATAGTAATGTATGGATTACAAATAGGAATATGTCTTGATATATTACCTAAATCTTCTCCACCAAAATCTATTGGCATCCCATCCATCAATGGTTCATTGATTGCAATTAATTCTTCTTTACAAACATCCGATAAAATTTTATTTGGAATTCTTCCTTCATATCCATCTTCAATTTTAACATTGCATTTACATCCCATAGCTTCACCACAACCTTCGGCTGCATGAACTATCATTTCAGCATAGCGATTTAAATCATTAAGACTGAAACAACTTAATGAACCTCTGATTTCTGAACGCTCTGGAACTAGTCCCGTTTGCAATCCTCCATCAACAATAATGCCACTTAATCTAGCATCACCCTTAAAATGTTGTCTTAACATACCCGTTGCAACAAAGTACAAATTTGCTGCGCTTAATGCATTGATTCCATTATCCGGATGCGAGCCAGCATGAGCTGATTGTCCTAAATACTCAATGCTTATTTTTTTTGAAGAAAGACATTCCCCCGCAAGTCGTGATGTGAAGCTTGTCGGATGCATCATGATGACTGCATCCACTTCTTCAAAGAATCCTTCTTTCAATAAGATGATTTTCCCACCACCACTTTCTTCTGCTGGTGTTCCAATAATTTTTAGTGTTCCTTCAAACTTCTCATTCTCTAATGTTTTTTTGATGCCAATTGCTGCACCCATAGCCGAAATCGAAATTAAATTATGTCCACAAGCATGACCTATGGCAAGTGCATCATACTCTGATAGAATTGCTACTACAGGCTTACCTTCACCTATTGAAGCTTCAAAGGCTGTTGGTAATGATCCCAATCCCTCTTTAACCCTGAATCCTTCTTTTCTCAAAAAGTCACATTGTGCTTTGCATGCCTTTTCTTCTTTAAAACAAAGTTCAGGATTTTCATGAATATAACGAGATAAATTCCATAACTCATCCATTCTGTTTTCTACTTCTATATCGCTTAGTTTTTTTAATTCATCTTTCATATCGTGCACCTTAGAGCAATAATTTATTTGCCCTCTCCCTTCCACTTATCGGTTCTAAATTAGCCTAAAATTCCAAAGAAAGCTGCTACAATTGAAATTAATAAAATTGTAAGTACTAACTTAATATAGTTTTGTTTTTTGTGTGTAAAATACCAATAAATACCGAAGATTGCAAATAATTGAAGTAAGCCTGGTAGAATTGCATCTAAATTTGCTTGTAATCCTATTGCTGCCCCTGTTGATGAAATAACCCAATTCAATGGTGTACTTACTTTTACATAAGATGCTGATAATGCTCCCATCATAAATAAACCAAGAACTGATGCAGCGGTAATTAAAGTATTCATTGTTCCTGATTTCAATAATTTTGGAACTGCTTCACTACCTAAACGATATCCTAAATTACATGTATATCGTCCTAAAACGAAGATTAGAATAGAGAACATTGGTGGAAATATTAGTGCTACCGGGCTACCTTGTAGTGCAAATGTACAAGCTAATCCCAATAGAATTGCTTTTGACATTCCCCAAATTAATGTATCGCCAATACCAGCAATCGGTCCCATTAACCCTAGTTTAATACCAGTAATAACATCACCAGTTAAATTCCCTTTGGCTTTTTCTTCTTCCATTGCCAAGGCTATCCCTACAACGACTGAACCAATTGTTCCCTCTGTATTATAGAATTCCAAATGACGCTGTAATGCTTCTTTGTAATCGTCATCATTTGGATAAATCTTTCGTAGATTACGTGACATAGCAGCACAGAATGATGGCGCTTGTAAACGTTCATAAGAATTATTTGTTTCTGCTGCCAAATACCAAATTAAGTGTGATTGATTAACTTCCTTCTTGGAAAGTAGTCTTTTTTGTTCTGTCATACAGTTGTTTCTCCCTTCTTATTACTTGCAAAATACATAAGAGCTGCGATACAAATACCAAATACTGCACAAGCCATTGTTCCTACATTTAAGTATTTAACTGCAAAGAAGCCCATGAAGAAATAAGGTAATAATTCTTTACGTCCAATTGACATGATAATAACCGCAAATCCAATTGCAGGTAATATTCCTCCAGCTACTGATAATCCAGTAATAATGAATTGAGGTAAATAAGTTAATATTGTTTGCACAACACTTGCACCAAACATATTGATAACAAATACTGGAATGAAGCGAATTGCGAATGCAACTATAGTTGGATAGACCATTGCACACCAATAGATTCCTTTTTGATCACCTTCTGCCGCACATTTATCTGCTTTATGTAACCAAATTAAATTTGTAGTTCTACGAATTTGATCAATAAATGAACCTAAGATTCCAAATGGAACAGCAATTGTTACAGCTGTATCTACATCCAAGCCAAGTTGGAAAGCAACTGGTATAGCGATACAAGCTGCTAGACAGCCATCACTTGGTACGTTACCACCTGTGAATACAACACCTAAATAAAGTAAATTAATTGAAGCTCCTAAAATTAAACCATTAATTGGATCTCCAAACATTAATCCAAATACAAATCCTAAAGTTACTGGTGCTCCTATCGCACTTGATAAACCATAACCAATGCGTGATGTCCCTAAGAAGTACAGTAATCCACTAACTACTGCTATTAATAATACAGACATTTTGTTCCCTCCCTTTTTCTATTATTATTATTTTAGTTTTTCTAATACTTTCGATAATTCTGCTGACCCATCTTCTGGGACTTGGTGGAAGTACACTCTTGCACCCTTATCTTGAATTTCTTTTAGTAAGTCGCCATCAGTTTGATCAAGAGTAATAGGTCCAAATACAATCTTACGACCCGGTGCAGCACCGAGACCACCAATTTGAAGTTCTTTATAGTCGAAACCATTCATATAACACTTATGAGCTGCTTGGACATTTTTGAATAATACCAAGACGTTACCTTCTCCAAATTGATTTTCTTTCCATTTACTAACTGCTTCATCTTCTCCATAGATTAATA